>JAZDOL010000046.1:0-16016 GCA_043798775.1 bacterium
GGTTATTCCCGCCAACCGCAAGGCGGCGCATATTCCCCCGGCTAACCATCCTTGGCGACAAAGATTCATTTTGAACTCGGCGGAAAAAACATGACATTTCTAAATCCTTGAAAGTATGACATTTCTATTTCCCGTTGACATTACAATTTTCGCGGTTGACCAGACGGCAGTTTCCTGTTACTATCAACGATGCGGTTTTTCTATAATTATCGGAAAACCGACTCTTTCTTATGGAAAAAGATGTTATAATCTCCATTACCGACGAGCTGTATCACCTTACCCTTTTATTCCCCAAGAAGGAGCCCTTAAAATACAAAATGCGCGAACAGGCAAACGCTATTCTCGAAGCATTCGCCTATTATTTCAAAGAGCGAAAAAACAACTTTCAGAATAAATCCGGGTTGCGGGAGATGGTTAATCAGGCGCAAAAGTCCCTCGATGCATTAGATTGTAATTTTGAAATCGTTAAACGGCAAAATTGGGTAAGTTTGCTGAAGGTGCTTTTACTCAAAGGAAGGTATCTGGAGCTAAAAAGATTAGTCGAGGAGATTGACTTATTCGAGCCAGCTAAGCTGGCCGAGAGACCAACTCTGTTGACCGAAAGGTCAGCTCCGTTGGTTGAGAGGAGTGTGTCGGAGGCAGAAGAAATTATTACAAATACCAAGCCACTATTATTAGAGCAGAAAGAGGCGCCTAAAGAGCCAGCTAAACTGGCCGAAAGACCAACTCCGCTGACCGAATGGACAGCTTCGCTGGTTGAAAGACCGATTGAACCGACAAAGGTGAACGATCGCCAGAAAACGATTTTATCAATTCTTAAGAGTAAAGAAAAAGCCCAGGTGTGGGAGTTTAAAGCAACTTTTCCCGATGTCAGTAAAAGAACGCTAAGGCGGGACTTTGAATACCTTTTCAACCAAGGAATGGTTAAGCGGGTTGGCGAGAAAAATAATACTTTCTACAGATTATGATTATTATATAGTAGGACAGTGGTTGTCCTATCAAAATTGATAGTGGACAATAAATAATCGGTAGGACAATCACTGTTTTGATAGTAGGACATCGGAATTACAATGTTGTCCAGCCTAGGACATTCTTAAATTATGGAGGACTTGCGAACAATATACAGCAAGATTTACGATCAACAGGTAGAAAAAATCTACCGTTTTGTTTATATTAAGGTTAATTCCCAAACATTGGCGGAAGATATAACGGCGGAAACATTTACGAGGGGATGGGAGGCGGTTCAGGCAAAAGGCAAGGGCGGACATGGGACAATGCCAATCGAAAATGTTACCGCTTTCCTTTACCGTATTGCCCGGAATATGGTTATTGACTACTATCGGACAAAGGAACGGACAAGGACAACTTCTTTGGACAATGTGTCACTGACCGACCCGCGATTGGACATATCGCAGGCGGCAATTGTTAGTTCGGACATCGATCAGGTTAGGACAGTGTTATCCTCTCTAAAGGAAGATTATCAAAATGTTATTATTTGGCACTACATCGATTCCTTGTCGATTGGCGAGGTGGCAAAACTTCTGAACCGCTCGGAAGAGGCAACGCGAGTTTTGTTATCGCGCGCCCTTAAGGGCTTGCGAGAGAAGATGAGCCAAGAGGCTTAAGGCGCTCGGGTAAAACATTTTAAGGACACACAATAACTTTCCCTGCGAGAAAGTTTTGTTCATCTCTCGTTTCGCCAGTCACCCTGCGGGTGACACCATGCTGGCGAAACTGCGAGGTGGTCCTTAAAACGCTTACCCTCGCTTAGTGCAGTCAACCCCGTAGGTTAACGGAAAAAACCTACGGGGTTAAACGGTTACTGTAACAAAACAGGGTTTATTTCGTCATAGTAGTAATGAACGATAAAGAAGCGATAAAATTTGTTAGCGAGTTAAAGAAAATAAAACCCAGAGAACAATGGGTTGTTTCGGCTAAATATGCGGTGTTTGGCGAACAAATAGAGCTGAAAAGAAGGTTATCCGTTTTGGATATTCTTCCTAAGTTTGGTTTTCGCTTGGCGTTAGCGCCGATAACAATATTTTCTCTTCTTTTTGCAGTATTCGCTTTCAGTCGCAACGCTTTACCGGGAGATCCGTTATATTCTGTAAAGCGAATGGAAGAAAATGTGAAGAACGCGCTTGTCTCGCAAGCAGAAAGGCCAATCGCCCAATTAGAATTAACCGATAAGCGCTTGGCGGAGTTAAGGCAAATCGCCAATACTAATCAGGCGCAAAAGCTAGCTCCTGCCTTGGACGAACTTAAGGCCAATAAAGATGCTGTAAAGAAAGAGTTTTCCCAGATGATTAAGAATTCTACCGAGAAAGACACGGTTAAAATGGCAAAAGAGATTGCCATAAAAATGAAAGCAACCCAGAAAGAAGAGGGGCAAATAATGGCAAGCTTAGGGATTGAATCGAGAGAGCAGGTTGATCCCGCGGAAAGAGCGGTAGCCGAGATATTAATCAAAGATGCCGAAGGGTCAACGCTAACAGAAAAGCAAACCGGTCTGCTAAACGAAGCCAAGGCGGATTATGAGGCTGGTTTGTACCAAAATTCGTTAACAAAATTGATTGAGTTAAGTTATCCACAATAACGGCTCTTCACAAGAATTCTTTTCCTCTGTACAATAATCAAACGAGTTTACTAAAGCAGAGGGCGAGATTACTCTGTGAAAAAAATAATCGAGGTGATGATTTTTTGGATTTTGAGATGGTTCATAATTACTTCCTTTCTTTATGCATTTTAGCAGTCGTACTTCGTGGCTAATGGTTAATATGATTAACACGTAAAGCCATGAGGCGGTCGAGACGGCGGAGATATAAATAAAATTAATTTAACTTAAACTTAAAAATGAATAGAATTGTAAAACAGATTTTGACAGTTGCGATTTTGGCGACCATGATGGCAGGCGTGACGCAAGCAGCGACCGTTGAGGAGCTGAATGCCCAGATTGCCGCATTGATGGCGCAATTGACGCAACTACAAGCGCAAGTAGCGACAGCAACGGGAACACCGGCTGCGTCTTGCTATACATTCAGCGTGAACCTGAAATCAGGAATGAGTCATACTGATGTGAAAGAAATGCAGAAAGCATTGAACAGCGATCCGGCGACGATGGTTGCTTCTACGGGCGTTGGTTCGTCTGGATATGAAACCAGCTACTTCGGTTCTTTAACCTTGGCAGCGGTTAATAAATTCCAAACAAAATACGCCAGTGAGGTATTAACCCCATTAGGGTTAACAGGAGCAACAGGATTTGTTGGCGCTTCCACAAGGGCCAAATTGAATTCCATGAATTGCGGAACAACTCCTCCGGTAGTCCCTCCAGTAAATCCTCCAGTAACCGGTGGTTTCTCGGTAGCATTGGCTTCCGACAGCCCCGTAACCGGAACATTGGTAGCCGGTCAAAGCATGGCGACATTAGCCAAGCTTAACCTTTCCAATGGCGGAACAGCGGAGGTAAAAGTTACCAACTTGAAAGTAAAGAGAATGGGAGTATCGGCTGATGCCACCCTCTCTAATGTTTATTTGTTTGACGGCGCCACCCGCTTAACTGACGCGGCCAGCGTTTCAGCGGGGGTATTAACCTTCAATGATTCCACCGGCTTGGTAAAAGTAGCGGCAGGAACCGTTAAAACAATCAGCGTCGTTGCCGATATTGCAACGGGATCCAGCGGGCAAACCGTTGGCGTGAGCGTCGTTTCTGCTACCGATGTAACCTCGAATGCTTCCAGTGTTAATGGAACATTCCCGGTTACCGGTGGAACAATGACGATCGCGGAGGCATCTTTGGCAGGGGCGACCTTTGCCGCCGGGGCGACGGTAAATCCGTCTACCGCGACAATTGATCCGCAAACCGACTATGCCGTTTGGAGAACCAATGTTGTTATTGGCACGAGAGCGGTAACATTCACCAGATTATCTTTGAGAGAGATTGGGACAATCAACTATTCCGATCTTGGCAACTTCCGACTTTATGTTGGCGGGGTCCAAGTAGGAACAGCGGTTGCCGCGCTTGATACCAATGGTTATGTAACCTTTGATTTGGCGAGCGCGCCGAAGAGAGTGGAAACCGGCACTTGGGAATTAAAAGTATTGGCCGATATTATTGGCGGTTCTTCAAGAACATTTAGTTTCTCTTTAAGAGGGGCCTATGATGCCAACTTTATCGACACCCAATACGGAGTAACCGTCCTTCCGACCGTTACCACCGACAGCTTCCCGAGAACAACCGGTACGCAAACCGTCAGTTCAGGAACCGTTACGATCACTAAGATGACCGACTCACCGTCGGGAAATCTGGTAAATAGCGCTTCCAATGTTGTTTTGGCTAAATTCCAAGTCAAGACCGCGGGAGAAAGAGTAAAGATTGAATCGATGAGAGTAGCGGTTACTATCGGCAATAACACCGATACCAATGCCGCCTTAAGAAACGGCGCGATTTATGCCAACGATGTGCAGATCGGCTCGACAGCGAGTTTGAACGACACCGGCAACACGACTTTGGCGTACACGACATACACTTTTGGCTCATCGTTAGTTGTTGACCCGACCTCACCGGTAACCTTGACCGTAAGAGCCGATGTTTATAACACCGGAACCACGGTGCTTGACACTACTAACGACACGATCACCGTGACAATCGTTGGTGGCGACTTGAACAATGCTCAAGGGCTTACTTCTTCATCGACAATCGATGTCCCATCCACTAGCGTTGATGGCAACACCTTGACGAACAGCGCCGGGGGAATGACCTTGGCGAAATACACGGCTTACACCAACCCGACAATCACCGTTCCGAGAACGGCGTTCAAACTGGGCCACTTCACCTTAAAGGCAAACACGACAGAAGCGGTAAATGTCAACACGATTCAGGTTGATATGAACTATGTTACCGGTGTTTCCGGTCTTTATGTGATGTACGGCACCAGCACCACTTCCGTTAAACCGACAGTGTCGGCAACTGCGGCGGCCAATACCTGGTCGGTTAATTATTCCTTAGCGGCAGGGCAAACCGTTGACGTAACCGTTTACGCCGACTTGGCTTCAACTGCTGTTAGCGGAATTATCCCCAGCGTGTTGATTTCCGGCACCACTGCGTCTTCATCGACAGCAGTAAATACCAACAGCAATGCGGTATTGGCAGGGCAAACAACAACAATCACCACTGGCGGATTCGTAGCCGTTCTTGACGGTAGCACTCCGCAAGCGCAGATTGTTGCCGGAAACCAAACAATTACATCCGCGAAGTTTAAATTCACCTCGGCAGTTGACTCTTACACCGTGAAAGAATTGAAAGTAGGGGTCGCCGATGCGGCAACTTCCGCGGTAATTGTTAAAGCAGTCCTGAAGGATGGAGCAACAACCTTGGGAGAAGCGGTCTTTGACCAATCAACCAATACAGTTGCCTACTTCACCGGATTGAATATTCTGATTCCTGCTTACACCAACAAAGTGTTGACTGTCGACTTGGCATTGTCAGTTCCTTCGTCTGACGCGGCAACCACCCAGAAAGACGTCGTAACGACATTAACCTGGATGAAATACGCCGACAGTACGGGAGCGGAGACCTCCGATGACAACCCGGCCACCGCCGCGAGTATCACTGACGGGGTCACCAATGCCGATCCAGTGGGAAACAGCATTTATGTTTACCGCTCGGTTCCGACTTTCACCGATTTGGCGTTACCGACAACCGCGGTTGTTGACGGGTCAACGGCCACCTTGTACAAATTCAAGGCGGCGGCCAATGTTGGCGGCCAGGTTGCCCTAAAGCAACTGAAGTTCACGGTATTAGTAACTGATGCCGGAACAGCAGGAACCTTGACGATGACCGGATTCAAATTCTTCAGAGGGTCATCTGATATCACCAGCTTGGTGTCGATTATGGATTCTACCGGCGACAATATTGAAGGATCAACGACTATCGTCGAAGGATCAAATACCGTGGTTGTGAAATTTGACACCGAAGAAACACTTGACTCTACCGGTTACGAATACAGCTTGAAGGGTGTAACTTCCGGATTTGTAGCGTCTTCAACGGGTAATGACTCGGTATCTACCAGCTTGCTGGGCGACGCCGCTCTCCATACCGCGACCTATACTTACCTGAATGTTGGCACTTCTACAACGAACATCTTCAAACTGTTTAGTTCAGGAACAGCCAGTGGTTCGGCTCAAGACAAGAATGTTATTTGGTCTGATGTTAGCGCCACCGCGCACAGCTATGCAGCTGGAGCGACGGCGTCAGCAGATTGGTCCAATGGCTACTTGACCTTGAACCTTCCGCTTGACTCGAAGTCATTGACTGTTAACTAGTTCTGACTTAAAAACCCTCGATCTTCTTTCTTGTGGACTGAAGATTAGAGAAAACAAAACACCCCCGCTCAGCGGGGGGTTTTGTTTTTATGGGGGTATTACTCAATGACTCAATCACTCAATTAGTGTCTCGGGTAAATCTTTTTAAGGATATACAATAATTTCCCCGGCGAGGAAATTTTGTTCATCTCTCGTTCCGCCAGTCACCCTGCGGGTGACACCATACTGGCGGAACTGCGAGGTGGTCCTTAAAACGCTTACCCTCGCTAAACTAAATCATCAATCATCAATCATCAATCTATCCACCCAATCACTTCCGCCAGCTGGCGGATCAGTTCTTGGTTATTTGAAAACTGATTAATTGATACTTCGACACTGCCCAGTATCATCCTGAGCGATTAATCGAAGGATGAGAACTCATTGTCCGCCTACGGCGGGTCCGCTTTGGCGGAAAAACTGAAAACTGAGAACTGTAGCCAATCGCTTATTGGCGAGGTAGTGATTGAATAAACTCTTCAACTTCACTCTTAGTTTCAGGGCTCATATTCAGAAGGATAAGCGCTTCGTCTTTCGCCTTCTGGTAATCGCCCAGTTCTTTATAGACCACCGCCAGCTGGCCGTGATAATCGCCGTTTTCCGGATTAAGGATAATTAGTTTCTGGAATGGTTCAACCAAAGCCGGAAAATTATCGGTGGCGATATAAGCATTAACAAGAACAGTTAAGGGTTGTGTTAATTCGGTATCATAATCGCGATCTTTCGCCAGTTGCAGGTTATCCGTAATCTGCGCATTGTCTATGCCAAGATAAATCTGACTGATTGCCATTAACCAATAACATTCGCCAAGGTTGGGGTTTAAATCACGACATATAACTGCCTTATTCAACGCTTCGTCGTAGTTGCCACTGGCAATATTCGCTTTTGCCCAATCAATGGCGATTTCCTGTCGCTTTGGGCTTAACGTTCTCGCCTTTTCCAGATAACTATCAACGGTATCAAGAAGATCGCCCTTAATAACGGGATCGTTTTCTTTATCAATTAAAAGGGTGGTGAATTCCGCAAGGTACAGCCAGACCTTTGGATTTTGCGGCGACGCCTCGGCGCTTTCCTTTAGGGTGGCGACTACCTGATTAATCCGATTTATATATTCAGGCTCGCTGGGAGAGGATAATCCGCATTTTAATGCTTCCGCGGACACTAATTTTAAATAGCCATCGATGATTGTTGTTTTCTGACGGGAACGGTTTACTGACTCAATCGCCATAGAACAACTTTGCCGCGTCGCTAATTCTAAGGCAACGTTGATTTCTCTATTGGCAATAAGCGGTTTTAAGTTGCCGTTATAAATAAACCATCCGGTGGCAATCACAAAGGCGATCATTATCGCTTTCGTTTTTCCATCAGCGTTGGCCGGCTTGCCAGTTTTGATATTAACACAGGAGACCGGGTCTCCTTTGTCTCCGCCGTTAGAAGAATTAATAATCCGGAAAGATATGGCGATAAGAGTAAATATCAGCAGAGAAGAGGAAAAGGTGTCAAAGGCAAACAGTAGGTTGGTAAAATAACCAACAAAAATCGCCACCAGAAAGTGACCAATCAAAACAGTGTCGGGATCCGCGCCAACGTTGCCATCCGCCTTGTTGCTGGCAAATCTTACCTTAATAAGTTTCCATATCAATAATCCAAAAAAAGATAAGTACGCGATTAGTCCCAATATGCCGTTATTCACAGCGATTTCGATAAATACATTATGCGGCTTATCCCACCAGCTGGATTTGTAATATGGGTCCATTTGGATTTCCGGCAGTTTCGGATCGTAATAGCGGTTAAAGGCAATGGCGTAATTCTCCGATCCGTAACCAAGAAGCGGCCGGTTTTTTATCGCTTCAATGCTCACTTTCCACGCCGACATTCGGCT
Source organism: bacterium (assembly GCA_043798775.1). Lineage (GTDB taxonomy): Bacteria > Patescibacteriota > Minisyncoccia > Minisyncoccales > GWA2-46-15 > CAZUEG01. The sequence goes on from JAZDOL010000046.1 coordinate 8,240, forward strand.
TTCATCAATATGCCAGGAGAATAATGCCACTTTTGATAGGGGATTGGCGGGGTTAACTTTAAGATAGGCGGTCATACTAACAACGACGACAATAACAGTCATAATGGCAATTCTGGCAACCGACAACCAGCGGTTCTTCTTGGGAAAAAATAATACCAAATAGACGGTTCCCGCGGCTAGCCCCAGATATGTCGCTTGGCTGATACAGAAAAATATTGTGGTGATAAATATCGCGACAATCGTCCCGTAAATAATTCGACTGCGAACTTTCGTCTCCCGAATAAAAAGATAAATTGCGACAAACAGAAGGATAAGTAAATATAAAGACAAGAAATTAGGTCCGCCGATCGTTGAAGTGATATTGATTATTGTTTGTTGAAAAATTGTTTTAAGAATTCCAAATCGCTGGCATAACCCGATAATCGCTACTGCCAGGCCGGCAAAAACGGCAACCTTAAATAATTTTATAAAAACGGTACGGCTAATTAGCAGATATGCCAACGCCGTATAGATAAACAGAAAGAAAAGATTAACCATCCCGCCGGCGCGATAAGGAGCGCCCCATAAGCTGTTATGGATATCAACGGAGAGCGCCGTAGATAGCCCGTAGGCGAGGAATAGGGCAATAAAAGCAATAATCACCCAGCTTGTCGATTTGTGCCAGTTAAAATGAAAATCAACGGCAATTTTTTTAAAGAGAATCTGATATCCAAGAAACAGAGCGAGAAGGGAAACAATAGTCCGAAAGACAATTGTTTTCCCCCAATCGGGGGGATCGAACGTCGGGGGAATGCTTAATAACGGCAAAGCCAATATCAAACAAAACCCCGCCAGATATATTTTACTGACTATCTGGTCGTTGATTTGTCGGTGGGTTGACGATAGTTTATTCTTCATCAAATATTTTAAGATTAATTGCAAAGTTACTGAGTGGATAGACTTATGGTTGATGATTGCCACAGTTATCAGTTTTCATTTTTCAGTTCTCAACGAGTTTTCAATAATCAGTTCTCAAACAACACTAAGAACATAATTAGAGCGAGGGTAAGCGTTTTAATGACCACCTCGCAGTTTCGTCAGCATGGTTCCCGACGAAGTCGGGATGGCGAAACGAGAGCTGAACAAAATTTTCTCGCTGGGGAAATTATTGTGTGTCCTTAAAATGCTTTACCTGAAGCGTTAATCGGGTCATAAGCCATTAAGTTGCTCAATCACTTAGCGACTTAATAAACTCCTCTGCTTGGCTTGCCAATTCCGGCGCCATTTGGATTACAACAAGTGCTTCCTGTTTTGCTTTTTCGTATTCTTTTAATTCTTTATAAACAAAAGCCAGTTGGATATGGAATTGGGCATTTTTAGGATATAACTCCGCCAGTCCTATATAAACTTCCGCCATTTTCTCATAATTGTTGGTTTCGTCATAGGCCTTTAATAACTGTCCCAACGACTCCGCTGTTCTGTCGTTGTATCCTTTGCTTTTCACCTCTTTAAGGATAATTTCTCCACCAGCGGTATCGCCGGAAAGGATTTTACTAATCCCTAATAGCCAATGGCACTCGAGGTAATCGTTGTTCAAATCGATACACCGACTAGCTTCATTAATCGCTTTTTGATAATCTTTCTTTAAAATTGCCGTCTGAATCATCTCCGGATAAATCTCTTGTCTTTTGGGGCTTAACTCTTGGGCAATACTCGTTGCTCTTTCCGCTTCAGCAATTAATCGCTCTCTTTCTGCGGGGGCAGTTTCTTTCTCTAACAGATAATTGGTGAATTGGGTTTTTAATATCCACACCCTGGTAAATGTTGGCCAGATTGTTGTTTCTTTAACCAGTAAGTCGTATCCTCTTTTGGCAAATGACGCCTCTTTGTCGGGGATAATTTGCGCGCACGACTTTAGCAAGTCAACATATTTCATCGTCAGGTAAGAATCGATAATTGATGGTTTATTAATAACCGTTTCCATAATCGCGATTGCTTTCGGACAGTCGCCCTCGTTGAAATAATATTTGGCGATATTAATCCGCGAATTAATATTAAACGGGCGGATATTGTACTGAACAATAAACCAGCCGGCAATAAATGTTAAAAGAAAAATAACTGCATAATTTTTATCTCTTGGCGCTATTTGCTTCTGCTTTTTATTTTCGATATTTACGGTATCCATAGGCCTGATTAAAAACAATCCGTAGGCAATCACAAAAAACAGCATTACCTGTGAGGGGAGAGTGTCAAAACTAAAAAAAGTGTTAATGAAATAAGCAACAAATATTGTTTGTATTCCGTGGCAAACGATTGCCTTGCTATGACTATCATTATCGATCAATGCGTCGTAATATTTCTTTTGTTTTCCAAGAATCCAGAATAAAACGGCGAAAAACGATAAATAAACCGCCAAAGTAATAACCCCGCCGGTAACCGCTGTTTCGATAAACACATTATGGGCGCGATCCCACCAACTGGAACGAAGGTAGGGATCGTGTTGGATTAGTGGCAATTTGGGGTCGTAATACCTGTCAAAACCAATCGAGAAATTTTCCGGCCCATAGCCGAATAACGGCCGATTTTTAATTGCCATCGCAGAAACACTCCAGGCGGACAGCCGGCTTTGATCCATTTTGAAATTAACGATTTGGCGGGTAACAGGATTATTATTGATTTCTGATTGGGGATTCACCCGCAGATAAATAATTCCCAAAATGGCAATTACCGACAATATAATCGCCATTCGCTGGATTTTAAGCAGCTTTTTGTTGGGATAAAAAAGGAAAAAATAGGCCAGCCCTGATCCAATGGCAAGATATGTTGCCATACTAATCGATAGATAAACAACAAAAAGAAAAAGGATAAACGACAGCCAATAATAAACCTTGCTCCAAACCCTCTCCGCCTTAAATGCCGAGACAATAGCGAGTAGGGAAGTAAACAATAGATATAACGACAAAAAATTGGGTCCACCGATTGTCGATGGCAGTTGCGACGGGGAGTAGCTAAATAATGACCGTAACAATCCGTATTGCTGGCAGATTGCCACTAAAGACACGAGAATACCGGACACAATCGATATGTTAATCAGTTTCTGCCAATCTCTATCTTTAAGGGTAAAGAACGCCAAAACGGCAAAGGCAAAACAACAGGCTAAATTAATAAACCCGCCATTTCGGTAAGGCGATCCCCATAGGCTGAAGTTGATATCTAAAGAAAATATTGTTGCCAAAAACCAGCTCGCAAATAAAGCGCCAAAAAGCAAAAACGGCCAGCTTGATAATTCGCGCGGATTCAGAACTAGATTGACCTTAATTTTTCTAAAAAGGACTTGATAGATAAAAAGCAAGGAGAGAACCGCGATAACAATCCGAAAAACAACCACCTTGCCCCAATCGGGCGGGGAGAACCACGGAGGAATATTAAGAATCGGAAGAAGCAGGATAATTGAAAATCCGACTATATATGCCATTCGCCAAGGATTTATCGGTGAATTGTTTTTCATCATATTTTATGATACAAAGAACAATTACAAAACACAACGAGAACGCCGATATTAGCATTATTGGCAACTCTTAATCGCACCTTAAAGCAGTGAGTAAAAAAATCATAAGAAAAGTAAATAATAAAAAAAACAGATCAGTTTCCGAAATCGGAATTCTTGGATATGGCGAAGTTGGCCAAGCAATCGCTAAGTTCTTTAAGAATCCGAGAATCAAGGATTTAACCCGCGATGATGATTTAGTAGGAATCAAGATTTTACACATTACGATTTCTTGGAGCGATAAGTTTATAAAAATCGTGGAAAATGAGATGCGAAGATTGTCGCCAAAGTTAACAATCATTCACTCGACGGTCGCCTTAGGGACTACCAAGAAAATATCTACCGATACAAAAATGCTGGTTGTTCATAGTCCGGTAAGAGGGATCCATCCCGATTTATTCAAGGGAATTAAAACATTTGTAAAATATATTGGTGGCGAGTCGAAAGAAGCGGTGAAAGAAGCAGAAAAACATTATCGAAAGTTAGGGTTAAAAACCAAGGCTTATATTCCGGCGGCAACCACCGAAGCCCTTAAATTATGGGATACTACCCAATATGGTTGGATGATTGTACTAAACAAGGAAATGAAAAAATGGTGCGAGGAAAAGAAGCTTGATTTTGATGTCGTTTACACAGAGGCCAACCGATCGTATAACGAGGGATATATAAAACTTGGAAGAAAAGAAGTTGTCCGGCCGAATTTAAAATATATGGCGGGGGAAATTGGCGGTCATTGCGTCCTCAATAACTGTCGGATTTTAAAAAGCGATATCGCCAAGATAATCTTAAAAAAGAACGAGTCCTATAAATCAAAGGAATAATAAAAAATAACCTAGTCGTAAATATAATAAAAGCTATGATTTCTGGTAAAAAAATCATCGCCATCATTCCGGCCAGGGGAGGATCGAGAGGAATCCCAAAAAAGAACATAATAAATTTTTGCGGTAAACCATTGCTTGCGTGGACAATCATGCAAGTAAAAAACTCTTCTAAGGTGAATGAAGTTTATGTGTTTACCGATGATAGAGGGATTGCGAACGTTTCAAAAAAATACGGGGCAAAAGTAATTGATGAACCCAAGGAACTCGCCGGAGATTTTTCGCCTTCCGAAAACGCCTTGAAGTATGCAATAGAGGAAATCAGAAAAAAGGACGAAAAAGAGATAGATTATGTTATCTTTTTACAGGCGACATCTCCTTTACGGGAAACAAAAGATATAGATAATGCCATCGACAAAATAATTTCGGAAAAGGCCGATTCGCTGTTCTCGGGGGCGGAATTAGGAGATTTTTATATTTGGAAGAAAATCGGAGATCAATTAGAGAGCGTAAACTATGACTATAAGAACAGAAAAAGAAGGCAAGATTTTGGGAAACAATTTGTTGAGAGCGGCTCTATCTATATATTTAAGCCAGGTATTCTCTTTAGGTATAACAATCGGTTTGGTGGTAAAATCGCGGTTTCCGAAATGGAGGTTTGGAAATCGTTTGAAATAGATGATTACGACGGCTTACAATTTTGTAAAGAACTTTTTAAACTTAAAAAATTACATTTACGATAAGAATATGAACAATAACAATGAACAAAAAAAAGAAAGGCTTGTTTGGTGGAACGATAAACTTATTCCTGAAAGTGAGGCTAAGTTATCGATTTACGACTCTGCCTTAATGTTTGGAGATATGGTTTTTGAAATGACCAGGTCTTTTAATAAAAAACAATTTAAACTAAGAGAACACCTTGAAAGACTTTATGCTTCAATAAAATTTCTTGAAATTCCCACTAGAATGACCATGGAGGAGATGGAAAAACACTGCTACGAAGTGATTGAAGCGAATAACCCTCTTTTTAGAGATAGTGACGAACATCGCTTAATGATTGATGTTACAAGAGGATTGCTCTCGATATATAAAGACACAGTCGGCGGTCATGTTGGTCCAAATGTTATTATTGCTGATTTTCCCTTAAGGTGGACTGTCGAAGGGATGGGTAAATTATACGATGTGGGCGTTGACGCTGTGATCCCCTCGCAAAGAACGGTCCCTGCTTGTTTGATCGAACCAAAGGTCAAAAATCGTAGCAGGATACATTATCTAATGGCTAATATCGAGGTCTCTAAGTATAAGGGTGAGAACGCCTGGGCGCTTCTTTTAGACCCGGATGGTTTTGTTGCCGAAGGTTCGGGAGACAATTTTTTTCTTGTAAAAGGCGGTAAATTATTTACTCCAGAACCACGAAATATCTTGAGAGGCATCAGTAGAGAATACATTATTAAAGAACTTTGTCCTCAGCTCGGGATAGAGTGTTATGAAAAGAACCTAGAGCTATATGATGTCGTAACGGCCGATGAAGCATTTTTTACAGCGACTCCTTTTTGTATAATGCCGGTCACGAAAATTAATGGGATGTTAATTCAAGACGGCAGAGTCGGTCAGATTACAAAAAAGCTTTTAGGCGAGTGGGGCAATAATGTCGGCGTGGACATCGTTCAGCAAATTAAAAAGTTTAATGCAGAGGGGGATGTTAAAGGAACGCAAGGACCAACTCCTTATTCGTTTAGTAGTAACAAATAATAATTAAATTTCGTGTGATGTATATGGGAGCAAAAAGCAATATAAAAGTTAAAATTGGAGATAGGTGGGTAGGGGACGACGATCTTACATTTATAGTGGCCGAGGTTGGGATTAACCATAACGGAGATATCGAAATTGCGAAAAAGCTTATTGGTGTGGCAGTTTCTTGCGGTTGCGATGCTGTTAAGTTCCAGAAAAGAACTGTCGAGTTGGTTTATACGAAAGAAGACCTGGATAGGCCAAGAGAAAGTCCTTTCGGAACGACGAACGGTGATTTAAAAAGAGGTCTTGAATTTGACGAAAAAAAATACGAAGAGATAAATAGATATTGCAAAGAAAAAAGAATTATGTGGTTTGCCTCTCCGTGGGATATTAAAAGTGTTAATTTTTTGGAAAAGTTTGATATGCCTTGTTATAAAATAGCTTCTGCGTGTTTGACTGACGATGAGTTGTTAATACATATAAAATCAAAAGGCAAACCGATTATTTTATCTACCGGCATGAGCAGTATTGAGCAAATTAGACATGCTGTGGAAATTCTTGGTCAGAATGATTTAGTTCTTCTCCATTGCACTTCAGCTTATCCCTCAAAATTAGAAGAATTGAATTTAAAAGTTATTCCTTGGCTGAAAGAAAACTTTAACTGTCCTATTGGATATAGCGGGCATGAGACCGGAATCGTTGAGCCGGTAGTTGCTACGGTTCTTGGCGCTTGTGTTATTGAAAAGCATATTACATTAGATAGAGCGATGTGGGGAAGCGATCAATCGGCTAGTTTGGAGCCGAACGACCTTAATAGACTAGTTGGGGATGTTAGATCAGTACCTCTGTGGTTGGGAGATGGCAAAAAAAGAGTTTTTGAAAGTGAAATGCCAATATTGCAAAAATTGAGAAGAATTAAATAATGGAAAATAATTACAGTTTCGATGTAATTCTTGAGAGGTAAATTGAAAGCTTGGCGGAAAGTTAAAAGACAAAGCTGATGTTTTGTTAAATATTTCGTCGGATAATATACGCCGAGAATCCAAGAAGCCTATATACCGGTAATTCACATTATCCGCAGAATAGTGGAGAACGAGGTTTGTAAAAAAAGATTATATGAAAAAAGAGAAACAATTTAACGGATTAAGCGTGGTGAATGTTGAGCTAACCAGCAGATGTAATAAAAATTGCTGGATGTGTGGCAGAAGAAAGATTGACAGAGAATATCCAGAAATTTCGTTAAAATATGGCGATATGGACTTTGCATTGGTTAAAAAAATAGCAGAACAGTTGCCGGATGGAATAATAGTCCAGTTGCATAATAACGGAGAATCTTTATTGTACCCCAGGTTTGGCGAAGCGGCAGAACTATTCCATCGGCAAGTGAGATGTCTTGACACGAATGGAAAACTGGTTGTTGAAAAAGCCAACGAGATAATTGATAATCTCGAAACTTTAACAATCTCTGTAATCGAAAATGATCCGGAGGCAGACGAGCAGTATGAATTAATCAGAAAATTTCTTAAGATTAAAGGGAAAAGAAAACCATCTATGGTTTATAGATGTTTGGGAAACGTAGGTATGGGCCGATATAAAAAGCTAGACGGAATGGTAATTACGCGAGTTTTACATAATCCCCTCGGTAGCTTTAACTACCAAAGAAAACCGACAATTCCAGAGATCGGAATATGTTTAGATA
>JAZDOL010000048.1:0-11921 GCA_043798775.1 bacterium
TGCCCATTCTAAATATATTATTCCGTGATTAGAGGATAACTCAAGCGCTTTTTTAAAATAACTATCTGCTTGGTTTTTTAATTGGGTTTTTTCTATCGGCTCGGCGCTTTTTTCCAATAGTATATTGGTTAATTTTCCTGCCAAAACCCAATTTCTGGTAAATATCGGCCATTCATTTTTAGCATTTTCTTCCTGTAGTTGAATCGCCCGTAAAATTGTTTGCCGGTCGGTTTCCACACTAAATACTAATGCATTCTCCCGGTAAAAAACCGCCATTCTCCCGTAACGATATCTTAGGTAGGGACTGACGGCGGGATTACCGACCCGAAGCGAATCCTCAAATTTATTAAAGCCGGCGGAATAATCCATTTGGCTGAAAAATTGCTCTCCTTCATTAAGTCGGTAATTGGCAACTAATTCCGGTATATTGTATTTATTATTGATGGTCATAACCGCAATCAGAAGAATAGCCGCCATAATGCCAAGTTTTACTTTCTCTTGCCCGACCCACAACCCACTGTTGATTACCCGCTTATCCCTCGTATCGATTGATTCACTACGGCACAGAAACACCGCCAAAGCCAAAAAAATGGCAGAATAAGCCGTGATTGTCGTTGATTCGATAGTTAACTGGTTATTGGTTAAATAGGCGCTAAAAACCGATAATAACCCGACAGTCATCCAATATCGGTTATCCGGTTGCTGTTTTAATTTGTAGGCAATAATCTTCTTTATCAGAAGAATAAAAACGCTCAACCATATCCCCAAATAAGCTGCCAGCCCCAATAAGCCGGTAGTTACTCCCACTTCTAAAAAAATATTATGGGTCTTGTCCGACCATTGATTTTCCCATTCTTGATTATCTAAAGTACCCCGATAATACCGGTCGAAAGCAACGGTATAGTTTTCTAAACCAAAGCCAGTAAGCGGTTTTTCCATAATTCCCTTAACGGCGGCCTGATAATATTCTATGCGAAACCAATCAATCAGCCGGCTATTTATTTGCTCCGCCTTAGGATTTTTTATAAAAGAATCGACTGCCTTAATCTCTTTTCCAAGCAAACCGATTACCATCACGGCGCCGATCGCTAAGAGGAAAACTGTTGTAATTTTAATCTGTTTTGAAAAATTTCGATAAATCGGCAATAGTTTATAGGTGGCGATGATACAGATAAAACCAATAATTATTCCTCCGTAAGTGCCACGACTATTACTTGAATAAGCGGCAACCAATTCAAGGATAAGCGCCGACAGAAGAATTATTCTCCATTTAATATTCTCCTTATTTAATATCAGAGAAACCGTGAGAAATATGGGAAACAACAGATACATTCCCAAAAAATTAGGGTTATTTAGTGTGCTTTGCGCCTCGTTCTGGTTAATGACATATTCAAAAAAGGTTATTATCGATACAATCGCTCCCACGCCAACCGCTATCCAAATTATTTTTTCCCACTGTTTTATTTTCTTAACAAACCCAACAATGATTAGGAAAAGAAAAAAAATATGGGTTTGCGAGAAAAATCCCTGCCCGCGAAATATATTTCCCCATAAGCTAAATTGCGGTTGCGTCGAAAGTATCGTCGTAATTCCGCTAATTAACCAAAATATCAAAAAAAGCCATACGGTTAAATTTGGTTTAGGAAGATAAGAGCGATCAAGATATATTAGAAGAATAAATAATGCCCCAATAACTTCGACAATAAATCGTAAAATAATATCCCGGCCAATGGGAAAGAGTAGGGTTCCGTAATCACCAATTAAAGGAAAAATAAAAATAAGAACAATCCCGCCAATAATCACTTTAGAGATCATTCTTTTGATACCTTCTCTTGAAAAATCGAACGGACGAAAATCAATCGCGTCATTCGGTTTAATATTGTTTTCGCCTGGATTCATTTATTAGTATCCGGTTAATTTCCTTACCTCGCTATGGTTACGGATTTTCTCCAACGCCTTGGCTTCGATTTGCCTAATTCGTTCCCTAGTAACGCCAAACTCGCTTCCCACTTCTTCCAGGGTATGAGTAATTCCGTCCTCTAAACCAAAACGCATTGTCAGAATCCGCTGTTCGCGCGGGCTCAAGTCCACCAATATGTTCTTCAACCGTTCCCTCAATAAATTACGACCAGCGTCTACCGACGGCGAGGTTGTCTTATCGTCTTTGATAAATTCCGCGAGAACGCTATCGTCTTCTTCGCCAACCGGGGTTTCTAAAGATACCGTCGCCTGGGAGATTTTCATAATATGACGAACTTTATCAATCTCTAGTCCCATTTCCGCGGCAATTTCCTCGGCCGACGGCTCGCGGCCTAAATCCTGCAACAATCGTCGCCGTACTTGAGTATATTTGGAAATCGTTTCCACCATATGAACCGGAATTCTGATTGTTCTTGCCTGATCAGCAAGGGCCCTGGTAATCGCCTGCCTAATCCACCAGGTGGCATATGTAGAAAATTTATAACCCTTGCGCCAGTCAAATTTTTCCACAGCGCGAAATAGGCCAAGATTGCCCTCTTGGATAAGATCAAGAAGGGTTAGATTTGGCGATCGACCAACATATTTCTTGGCAATAGAGACAACCAGTCGAAGATTAGCTTTCGTTAGTCGTTTCTTTGACTCCATATCGCTTCGCTCTATCCCCCTCGCCAATTCTTTTTCCTCGTCGGCAGTTAAGAAGGGAACGGTGCCAATTTCTCTCAAATACATTTGCACAAGATCCAGTCCGGAATCAACCTCTTTTTTCTTCTTTTGTTTTACGCCGGTAACCTCAACATCAAGAAATTCTCTTTGTTCTTTAATTTCCACTCCTGATTTTTCCAATTTATCGTAAAGATCCTCGACAATGTCGATATTATTTTCGATATCGGGAATAAAGTGAAGAATTTCTGCGAGAGTAACAAACCCCCTCAATCGCCCCTTTTCGAGCAAGTGATCTACCTCCTCGAGATGCTTCGCCTTTATCGCTTGCTTCTTTCCCATTTTCACTTCAACTTTTCTAAAACCTGTCTTGGGAATAAAGCGGGGTTTTTCTTTATTATTCTTTTTAGATTTATTGGGATGTTGCCTTTTTGCGACTTTCTTTTTCGGCGCCAAGTTTGTTTTCTTTGTCTTTTCCGTCGTTTTACTCACCACCGGATTTTTTTTCTTTTTTATAACAGCCATAATTTTAATTGTTATTTTTTTTATCGCTTTTTCCGCTCTTATTCAGATTGTCCAGATCGAGTGAGTAATGATTAAATTCTTTTAATAACGCGCTAATTTTGTCTTGATCGCCTTCAGTTTCGGCGGTTTTAATTAACGCCGCCGACTCCTCCATTCTTGACTTTATCGCCAATGTTTTTAGTTCGATGGCGCATATCTTCATTTCTTTAACAAGATCTTCGGCGTTAATTTCTTCGGTCTCTGCCAGGATATATATTTTATTAATAAAGTCGTTAATTTCTTCCGGTAGTTTGTTGGCAACAACATCAGCTAAATGATTTTCTTTCAGGTATGAAATAATTTGCCGGCCTTCATCAGAAAAATATTCTTCATATTCTTCGGTGATTACCGCATCCTTTGGCGATTTGACAACGAGAACCAATAATCGTTCCTCGATCGCCTTTCGCCTGGTGGGGGTGGGGAGGATTAAGATTGGAACCTCTTCGGCTTCTAACCCCTCTGGCTTAATCTTTGCCATCTCGCTTAACAGGTCGTCTTCTCTAACCTTTAGGTCTTTACTTAAACGTTCCAACCAATGCGTTTGTTCGATTTTATTACTAACCGCCTTAATCGATGGCAATAAGTTCTTTGCAATCTTTTTCTTTCCATCGATTGTTAATTTATCATATCGGGCAAATGCCGTATCGAAATAAAAATCCATTATCGATTCTGCTTCGCCCACTAAACGATTCCATTCTTTGGCGTCACGACTTGCGACATCGGCCGGATCCATATCCTCTGGCATTGTAACCACCCTGATATTAAACTCGGCTTTTTGCGCCAGATCAATCCCGCGCCGGGTGGCAGTATTTCCCGCCAAATCCATATCGAAAGATATTAAGAGATTGTCAGAATAACGTTTTAGCATTTTCAGTTGCAAGCCGGTAAGGGCGGTTCCCGATACGGCAACAACATTTTCATTTCCCGCCTGGCTAACCATAATCGCGTCAACATAACCTTCAACAATTATACAGTTATCGTTATGCCTAATTGCCAGACGCGCCTTATCGAGGCCGTAAAGAACTCGGCTCTTATCGTACAAAATCGTTGCCGGCGTATTGATGTACTTTGCTCCCATCTCCCATTCGCCTTCGGGATTATTATTTTTTGCGTCTTCCTTTTTCCTTTTTAACGTTTCTGTTTCAAAAACGCGACCGCCGAAACCGATTACCTGTGAATTAAAATCAAAAACCGGAAAAATAATCCGCCCGCGGAACCGGTCGTAATAACGATCTCCCTTATCCGATTTCACTACCAACCCGGCGCTCTCTAATTCGGCGCGCTGATATCCCTTCGACACCATAAAGTCCGATAATCCCTGCCATTTATTTGGGCCATAACCCAAACGCCACTTCTTGATACTCTCCTCGGAAACTCCTCGTTTAACCAAATACCCCTTAACCGCCAGTCCGCTTTTCGTGGCAACCATTTGCTTTTCAAAAAAACGGGTTGCCAGCTCCAAGATTTCGTATGCCTTGCGCCGTTCGGTTAATAATTCCAGGCTTTGCCGTTTTAGCTCTACACCCGCTTTTTGCGCCAACATCCGTAAAGCGTCGCCAAACTCCACCCCTTCAATCTCTTGAACAAAAGAGATAACGTCGCCCCCCTTGCCACAACCAAAACATCGCCAAGATTGCCGAGCCGAAGAAACAAAAAATGATGGGGTCTTTTCTGAATGAAATGGGCAGAGCGCCCGATGATTTACTCCTGTTTTTTGTAACTTAAGATAACTTCCCACCACCTCGACAACATCAAGACGAGATTTTATTTCCTCGATTGGGGAAGACAACATTGTAAGAGTTTAAAAAGGCCGAATAATACTAAAAATATAGCAAAAATACGGGCATTAAGCAATAAAGCCACCTGCTTGAACTTCCCAGAGTCGCCGATATAAACCATTCTTTTTTTCCACCAACTCGTTGTGGCTTCCTTCCTCGGCAATATTTCCGTCGTCGATAACGATAATCCGATCAACCTTTTTAATCGTCGACAAGCGATGAGCAATAACAATTACGGTTTTCCCCTCCGTTAGTCGGTTAAAAGCGTCTTGAATCAATAATTCCGAGCTGGAATCCAAACTTGATGTCGCCTCGTCTAAAACGATAATCGGCGCGTCCTTTAACATTGCCCTCGCAATCGCTACCCTTTGCCTTTCTCCTCCGGAAAGTTTAATTCCTCGTTCGCCAACATAGGTATCAAATTTTAACGGAAGATCGTTAATAAAATCATCGCAATGAGAAAGCGTTGCTACCCGATAGGCGTCTTCGTTTGTGGCATCACGCCGACCATAACGGATATTCTCAATTAGCGTCCGATGAAAAAGAATCGGATCTTGAGGAACCATAGCAATATTATCTCGTAGACTGTCTTGGGTAACTTTGGATATATCCTGACCATCAATAGTAATCGCTCCGCTTTCTAAATTATAAAGACGTAAGAGTAGTTTAACGATCGTCGACTTGCCGGCTCCCGACGGGCCGATCAAGGCGATTTTTTCTCCCGCCAAAACTTTTAAATTAATCCCCCTTAATATCCTGCGTGTTTGATTAAAACTAAATTCAACATTTGTAAAATCAACCGCTCCGCCACGAACGGTTAATTTTTTCGCTTTCGGAATATCTTTAATCTCGTAGGGGGTATCGATAATTTCCACCATTTCCGAAGCGTCGGCAAAGCTCTCGTAAAGATCTCTTAATATTCTGCCAAACCCCCAGAGGATATCAATCAGCTGAATAAGATACGCCTGAACAAGCACAAAAGTTCCGATTGTCATCTGTCCCTTCTGCCATAAACCGATCCCGACATAAAACAGAATAAACTCCACGCCAATAAACAATAAACCCTGAATTGAATCGATCACCGAGCCGATATTCCATGTAAAATTGGTAATCTTTTGCCACTCTTCCATTACTTTCTTAAACCGTTTCGACTCAAAAGAAAATCCCGAAAAAAGCTGGATTGTATTATAATTAGAGATTGCGTCGGCCAAAACCGCAGTGCTCTCCGAGTCCTTCTCTGCCCGCTTAATATCAAACTTCAGCTTCCATGCGGAAACAGAAAAATCAATCACTATAAATATAATCGTCCAGACCAATACAATAATCGATAATAACGGCCGATAATGCCACAAAATAATCGTAATCCCAATAACGCGAATAATTAGCGCCCATAAGTCCCAATAAATCCGGTCGGAAAATCTTTCAAATGACCGCCCCAGACGATTCAACCGTTGAACCAAAGCGCCGCCAAAATTATTAGCAAAAAAGTTATAAGAGTGTCCCATCAAATAGTTAAACGCGCTCTCTTTTAAATCAGCGATTGTTCGCGATTCGAAGTGAGCCAACCCGAAAGATGCGACGCGGTAACCCAGCCATATCGCTAACTTCAATGCCAAAATCGTAACGATGACGGAAATAAGAATATGAACCGCATCGTCTGCGGGTTGCCCCGATCCCAGAATATCAAAAAACTGCTTGTAAACCACGGGAACAAATAAATCGGTGACGCGAGCAACGGTTAAGGCAAATAAAAGCAAAAACGCCAACGGTAACCGCCGTTTTACTTCCTGCCAATAAACAGATAAAACGCGACGAATATTTGTTTTCATAAAGACAAATAAGAAACAAAGACCGCGCCCAATAACCGCTTTAAAGCGACGAAGGGCGCGTTTCGTTTGCTAACTCTTTCTGTAATTTCACTCTGTTTTGTCCAGCTTGTCCAACTTCAAACCTTTCACGCCAAAATACACAACCCCGGCGATAACAATAAAATCAATCATTGAGCTAATAAAATGCCCCCACATTAGTTTTACTGGCCCAATAAGCAAATAGGCATCGGCTAAACCGCCGGTAGCGCCTAAAATAACTCCCAAAATCGGGCTAATCAGGTCGCCGATTAAGGCGCTAACTAATTTTGCCACTGCGCCGCCGAGAATGAATCTACTATGGGCTTACGCCCATAGTATCTTCTTATTCCGCCGCTTCGCAGCATAATAATAAAGCCGACTGCCAAGCCAACAACTCCTTGTTTTCTAATAAATTCTATAAATCCTTTCATTGTTTTTTTCTTATTTGCTTCTACTATCAATTTGTTTCTCGGCTAACTCTTTTTTAATCGTAAACAAGGAAATTAGCAATAACCAAACATTGGTCGTTAACATAAACACCACCTCTTCGATTCCGTTTATTCGATAATCATACAAAATAAATAACGCCACAAAAATGATGACGCTCATCGCGATTATCCCCATCCCGACAGCGGTTATTTTTCGGTTTTTCGCCTCCAAACTGATAATAATCTGTAATAGGATTATCGAGGAGAAGAATCCATAGGCAACAAAAGAGTGGGCGAAGAAAAGCACACGATTTAGAGTAAGTCCTGTCCAGAAAGAAGAGATGATGAAGAAAAAAAATAATAAACCAAACCCCCGTTTTGAAAATAGGTTATACGATGCGCTTAACCAATAGAGGGTTAGCGTGGAAAATATCGATGCTGCTACTATAATGATGATGCCAATGGGCAGTAATTCGCTTGAATACGAAAGAATTTCGCTAATCGTAATCACCTTTATCGTATCGTAAAAATCACTAAATCCCATATATCCGATAAGATAAAAAACAAGAAGGTAACAACTGCCTATTCCCAAAAAACCGGGTAACAATTTAACTATTGGAAGAATCTTCATAACCAACGCGCCGTTATTATTCGAAAATTGTTTTTATCAAATATTTTCCACCTTATTGTCTAATAATCACCTCGCCGTCGTGAAGCGCCCGGTATGGCATTTTGTTTTCTTTGTAAAATCAATCTGCCCTTCTGCCAATTTTTCCGGCTGGTTGCCGATTCTGAAAAACGAAAGATATAGTTTCATGGTTCCTATAAATCCGTTAAGAAGATTTTACAATCTCGGAATAACCTAATCCGAAGTTAAATACTCGACTCTGCTTTGATTCTAACCTCTTCTATAAGTCCTTCTAGTTCTAATCTTGAAGGATTCATTTGAAGCTTTTCTGGAAAAAGTTTGATAAAACTAGCCCTGTAATAACTGCCGTCGGACGGTTCTTTAAAATTCACTATTTGAAAATCTTGCCCTTTATATTCTAAACGAACCGGAACGCTAAAACCACTACCTCCTTCCAACTCACCGTTTTCGAATATAAAACCTTGACAGGATACCCAAGCATAAGCATATTTATCGTCGTAACCGTATAAAATATTGCCGCAATAATAGTTTTCCTTTCCCAGATCGTAATCACTTTTCTGAGATTCCATATAATAGTTAATATTCGACTGTAATATACTATTCGAAGAAGTTTGAATCTTGCCAACCGGTTTCGCAAAAACGGCGAAATCTTTAAAAAAATATTTTCCTATAACAAAAACTATTATTATTCCGACAAAAATCAAAATAATTATAATAATCCCCCTAATCGCCCTACTCATGGTCTAAGTTTAAGCATTTGTTATCCTATATTTGAAAATATATCGAGAATGGTTCCCAGTAATTTATGGCTTTAAACTGAATTCGATCAGTTCCTTTCTTACAACTTCGTCTTTAACTTCAAATCCTTTAAGATAAATAACTTTTTCGCTGTAATCTATGTCTTTAAAGTAAGCTAATTGAGTACGAAAAATTTTCTCATTGAATTCCTTGCCGAAAATTTCCACGCCTCTTTTCGTTATATTAGAAACCGTGTGGTTCGCCTTCAAGATGAAATACAAATCAATATAGTCCTTCCACTTGGCGCGGCGGCCGAGCGCGAACGCCTTCATCGCGGCAAGAGTAAGAATGTCGGGTAGTTTTACGATGTTGTCCAACGATTCCGAAAAATTAATCTTGTACGGAAATTGAAAAAATGTAAACTTGACTCCGTTTGTCAAAAATGTATACTCTCCTTTTTTGTCCACAAAAACAGCATCAATGGATCCGTGCTTTGCGATTTTTGTTTTAATAGAATAGTTTTGAAATTCTTCAAGGCTAAACAGATCAAAATCAATTGATCGTCGATGGCCGAGATGCAAGGCGACGGCGGTATCACCAACTAGGCCAAAATCTTTAGAGAACAACTTAACTGTTTCTAATGACTTCAACTGCGCGGGCGTTAGGATTTCTCTATGCATATTTTTGAAAGTACAATCGAAAATAATTTACCACTTCCGGACGATAATTAATTCTCGCGCGGTTTGTTTGTTCACGGAAAATTTTAGCGGTCTCTTGTATGCCTAAGATAGAGATGAGCTTCCGCACATCGTTCATATCGCCGTAGTTCAAAACCGCTTCCACAATCGCCTCTTGAGAAAGTTGATCAAAATTCTTTGTGTACCAGACCAGATACGGCCTTTTTTTGATAAAATTCTGAAGTGTCATAAGCTAATTATATCAAAAACGGCGTTATTTTCAACGCTGATTTTAGAGTAAGGGCAATTTAGAAATGTTCTATTTCGCCTGCATTCTGCTAAATCCTAACAATTAATCCATTTATGACCAGGGTGACTATTCTCGTAATGTTTTGTCGTTTGTTTGGTAATCGTGTGCCACTTCTTGCCTTGTTTCGCGCCTACGATAGAGGCCAAAGCGCAACGGCAAAGGGTCGGATCAACTTCATCTATTAATTCGTCAAATACTTCATACGGATCGCGGGTCAAAAACTCTTCGGCTGTATTTATTCCGATTTTTTTAAGCATTAAAGAGGTAACTTTTCCGATATTGGGAAGTGTGGTTAAGTCGCTCATATACTGTTCTTTAATGTAAAAAATGCTCACAGTTTAGTTATGTCCCCGTTCAAAATTATCGGTTGCATTGCGATAATCTCATCGCTATAAGGCATTTCGGGTATCGGATTAAGGAGATATACCTTTTTATTTAAGATATGAGCAAACCCTATTTCTAAAAAAGAATTACCGCCAATGTAATTAGGAATACCTTTTAACGAATCGTTGACTATTAAAACAGCGTCGTTTTTCTCGATCTCGCTAAAATATTGCCTGATTAAATCATAATTGATTTTATTTTTCACAGATTCGTTGTGGATATTATCAGAAGTATTTAGCGTGGCATATTCTTCGGTGTGGCGAGGAACGATTACAAGATGACCTAATTTAGTTAGCTCTTCCTTAATTCCTAACATCCTCTTCGAAAGACGCATACTTCCGCAAATAACAATTTTCATAAAAATACTCATCGAGAACGGTTCCCGATATTTTAAAAAATAATTATTTATCTTATCACCGATATGTAATTTTTAAGCATAAAAACGGCGTCGGTTTTCAAATGAATTCTAATCCACGCCTTTTCTTTTTCGCTATCTATAAGCTCCCCCAGCCCCTGTAAAATTTGGTTACCTTCCACTTTCTCTATAAACGCCACGCAGTCAGCCAAATATTCTTTGGTGGTTTTACCGGTTCTTTCCCTAACAACTTCGGCATTGATATCCCAGTTATTTTTGGCAAAATAGTGAATGTCATAAATATCTCTCATGGCGATTTCGTGTCTCGAAGTTAAAGCCGAAAGCTTGCTGGCAAACATATAATCTTTTTTAGCGACAAACATAGATATACCAAGGTGTTCTTTTAGCTCGTAGTGGTTTTGGATATTTTCCACCAATTTTCTAGTATTAATCTCCACTTTAACGTTATTATCATCATCGCCGTAAGATAACAGAGCAAAAATAGTAAATCTTTTTATGTGTTGATCTTTTACTTGCCCGTATTTATTTAAAATGGCAATCACTTTTTCAAATACCAATTTTTGATTTTCTTCGCTCACTGCCAGTAAGTCGAAGTCCAGATCTACCGAGAATCTTGGCAGGTTGTAAAATAAAAAGGCGCAAGTGCCACCCTTGAATCCTAAGATCGGACTAATTGTGACATCGGTATAAATGTCTTTCAAAATTTGCCCCATTATTAATTGGTGTTTTTCTCTATTGAGCATAATTTTTACGATATTTATTCAAACGTTTTATTAGTTGCTTGTTACTGTAAATTTTTACTATTTCGTCGCATTTTTCCCAATTAATCGATTTTAGATTATCAAAATAATAATTCGGGAATAAGTAAATCATATCCAAGAAAGCCCTTTCTGTGGTGGCCATACTGTAGTTATCTTTACTCACAATACCAGCAGAATTAAACAGGACGGTATCTTTTAATTTCCTGAAGGTGAAAGTATGTTTATCAACGGTCATCGTCTTAGGCCACTTGGAAGCCACAAAAATCGTATCGTAATGTTGGAAAATAACTCCGGATTCCCTTAAAACTGTCTCAAAACTGATATACGACGGTATATAGATACTGGTTGCCAATTCTTTAGGATTGTAGTTATGATTTTTAGCAAAAACTCCCCTAGTTAATCTAATTAGGGCCTTTTGTTTTACATAATAGGCAGTTTTGGCATATAAATTTTCTTCATTGTTTTCTTGCCAAAGCAAAGCTATGTCCTTATTTGTCAGAACCGTTTGGGAAAATTGATATAATTTGGCAATTAAGTTGTCCACATCAATAATATCTAACTGAACCGATAAAATTTCATAGTTCCAGTGTATATTATTACAAAAAACGGGTCAACGCGCGTTTAGTTGATGTCAACGGGAAATAGAAATGTCATACTTTCAAGGATTTAGAAATGTCATGTTTTTTCCGCCGAGTTCAAAATGAATCTTTGTCGCCAAGGATGGTTAGCCGGGGGAATATGCGCCGCCTTGCGGTTGGCGGGAATAACC
>JAZDOL010000052.1:0-31582 GCA_043798775.1 bacterium
TCTTCCCCCGTTAATCTGGTCTCGATTGTCACCTTGCTTCCTTTGTAAACGGTTGTCGGCTGGGTTTCGTTCAGTTGGTAGTATTTGTTCTTATATCTCACCACATAATCGTTGCCGACCGTCCTCTCTTCTTGGAGGGAGAATACTTGGTCGAGATCTATTCGTTCTCCTATCTGCCGGTGCAAGTCTGTCTTATTCTTCGCAACAACGCTGAACTTGGCGTTAAATTTAGGAATGAACTCTTCGTTCAAAAATCGATTGGCTTCTTCTGCGTTTCTAATATTCCTAAATCGTAATTCTCTGACCAATCTTCCTTGCAGTGTTCCGTTCATCTTCTCCACTCGACCTTTGGCCTCCGGGCTATTGGCGGTAATCAATTTAATTCCTATTTCCTTTGTCGCTCTCTGGAACTGAGTCAGCAAATCCTTATTATCCACCGCGTTTTTGTGGTTAATTTTGTAGGTCGAGAACTTGTCGAGATAAATCGTCAAAGGTCGGCCACGGCGCTCGATGTATTCCTTCCAAAACCTGAATACCGCCAACACCGATTCGTTATCCTTGAACATGGCGCCGGTAATCTTGCCAGTGGCATCATCGACCGCGAGCAGAAGACATTGCTCTTCCTTTGTCGAAAACCAGTGATGATAACTGCCGTCAAACTGTTCCATCTCTCCGTAACTGTCCTTTCTTTCTCTCTGCGAGAAGTATTGCGGCTTCTTTCTCGCCTTGCGTTTCCAGAGACCCTCCTTAATCATCAGTTGTCTTATTGTTTCTTTGTTGGTTTTAATATTGTCATCATCTTCCAAGTGTTCTTTGGCCAAAAGCGGGTTGAAGTAGGGATACTTCTTGTGAAGCAGAGAGACGATCTTATCCCTGATCTTGTCGGCCAATTTCCGGTTGCCCGTCTTGCCTCTGTTTCCATGGATTATTCCTTTGGGGCCGAGGGTAATGACACTTCTCTTTAATCTGCGAGCCTGCCTGACAGATAATCCTATTTGCTTTCCGGCTTCGGTTCCGTTGATCTTTTTGTCGATTAGATTACTGATGATTAAAAACCTTTCTGCTTCTCTTTTTGTCATAGTAATTGTTTCTTTTGTGGACATATTTTCGGTAGTTATCAATGATAACTACCGATACCACAAAGAGCGTTACTAGGACATTTCTATCTTGCCCGCACTAGGACATTATCATATTGCCTCAACAGGGGAATCGAGTAATTGTTGCTTCTGGTATACGATTATCAAATCTTCGCCGATTTCCGTAATTACAAGCTCTTTTCTATCTTCGATAACCCCAAAACCGTCGTTCGCTTCTTTTACTAACCGTTCCCTGGTGTAACATTCTTCTCGTTTTGGTTGATTAACGCCATCTTGTTCCGCGATAGCGAACATTAAGCTGTCCCATGTGTTTTTCAGGTAGTTAGGTTCGGGCTTGACTACCGGATCACAGATCACGAGGTATTTTTTGGCAGATTGATAGCAGTATTTAATAAATACCGACCTGTCGGCTGGCTTTAGATGATGAAGGATATCACAGACAACAACAACATCCGCCGGTTTATAATTATTTTGGTCTAAAACATTGCCGACAGATGCGTTAACTCCTCTACTTTGGGCGTATTTTACAAACCGATCGTTAGTATCAAATCCGTAATAATTAACAGAAGGGGGCAAGTAATCAACAAGAATTGCCGGTCCACATGCCGGTTCTAAAACACTATCGTTATTTTTCGCAAAACTTGCCATAAACCGATAGCGCTTGTCAAAATCAGCTCCATGGATATGTTTCAGCCCCCAAATATAAAGTCTGGGGGATTGATAGAAAATGCTTTTTGAGGACATAATTATTTTCAACGACTACATGAAGCAACCGCAAGGTGAACAAGGATAAAACATGTAGATATCGAGGCCAAGTCTGACTTGGCCTGCCATTCGAAGCATGACTTAATTTGAGTCCGTTCTTCGCCCTTTGGGCTTCGAAGGACCCTTCTTCTTTCTCTTAAAATAACCTAATTATTATTTATGTTGGCTCGCCCTTCGTAGCTCGACGTGTTAACGAAGAGCGAAGAAGGGAGCGGGTGAGGGGAATCGAACCCCCGTATCTTGATTGGCAATCAAGTGCACTAACCATTATGCTACACCCGCGTTTGCGCTCCGCCAAAATATTGAGAAGCGAGACCAATCCAGATAAGGATTTTCTCTTTAAGTCCTCTACTCAATACACAAACTGTGCACATTCCGTGACTAACTTTCTTGCGAATCATTTTTCCCTTAATGAATTGAGTTTTCCAAAATTGTTCTTTAGGGATTCCGGTTTGTTCTCTCCAAAATTTATTGCAATCTTCCTCCGATAAATCGGGATAAAGAGTGGTACTTACTATTATTTTTTCCTTTGGAACTTTGCATATTTCTGACAAGAATCTGATAAACAAAGGCAACATTCTTTCGTCTGTATTCACCAGAGAAACTCTTCCGTTTTCAGCTTTTTTATCGCCTTCTCCCCAGTAAAGCATTATGCCGGTTATAAACAGAGGATTCGAAGCTAATTCCGGAAATTCTTCCATCGCTTCTTTTCTGTAGGATTCTCTCCATGCTGCCCACTTTTGCTTGTTTTTTTCCGCCATTATTCTTATTCGTACATTTGTTTCAATTCTCGCCTTTGCGGTTAAAGTTTCTTTTGTTTTTTCGGACCATGGAACATTTCTAAACCAGCAACCGATTGTACTTTTGGGTATGTTA
Source organism: bacterium (assembly GCA_043798775.1). Taxonomy (GTDB): domain Bacteria; phylum Patescibacteriota; class Minisyncoccia; order Minisyncoccales; family GWA2-46-15; genus CAZUEG01. Next base: position 2,739 of record JAZDOL010000052.1, read on the forward strand.
AGTTTTTTCGATATCTCTCGATAGCTGTTCCCATTTCTTCTTAAAATAGTCGCTAACTCTTTATCTTTTCTCATGTTAGACCATTACTTATACATTTATAGTATAACACATTGGTCTATTTGTGAAAGTTCATTTTTTGGTGCCGCGGGTCAGACTTGCACTGACGACACTATCTTTTTCAGAGATATGCTCTACTACCTGAGCTACCGCGGCGTGTGTTGCGTTTGTATTAATGATAAGCAATGAATCGGGCGATTGCCTTGACTTAATATTGCTCGTCCGCCCGTAGCTCGAACGAAGCCCTCCTTCGCCAAGGCTTCGAAGGGTGAAGGGGAAGCTACCGCGGCGTGATAAGTTTTACTTGTTAAATGTCCAACGCATCGATATTTCATATAGACCCATTGATGCCTGTCCGCAGTAGTCCCGCTTAGCGGGACCGCGACATATTTTCGGTAGTTATCAATGATAACTACCGATACCACAAAGAGCGTTACTAGGACATTTCTATCTTGCCCGCACTAGGACATTATCATATTGCCTCAACAATTTGTCGAGGGGCTTGCCCCGAGTGGATTCGACGAGCTCACCATTACAACTTTGTCGAAGGAGTGGGCGAAAGAGGACTCGAACCTCTGACCTCTTCTGTGTAAGAGAAGCGCTCTAACCAACTGAGCTACCCGCCCGTAAGACCCAAGAATCCTTCATGTTACAAAAAATTGTGACAAAAAAGGAAAACGGGCAATATCACGAAGTGATATTGCAAACCCTAAACCGGAAACAGCCTGCTCCGCGGCATTATATCGTTCCGGCCTCAAGTTTTAAGAGCACGCGCCGTTGGCGCGAATCTTGGGTCCGTATTCCCAATATAGCCGAGAACCCTTCTTCTGGCAATAATTTTTTTTGTGTTTAAAGTAATTCTAACCAGATTAGCCAGGCCGTGATTATTATGCAATTCATCGTTGGTTAAACGGCGACGATCTCTAAGATGAAATCTTTTATACACGGCGACTCTTATCCTGTCGCATATATAGTCATCGAGTTGGTTAAGGAGGCGGAAATCGTTAATTCGGGAATAATACCTAATAAATGAATATTGCTGGTTTAAGGCGTATATCAGCCTGTTGATATAATTGATAATCTGGCGAAGGGTTCTTTTCTTATTTCTTTTTGTCAGTTTAACTATCTTTTTCTTAAATTGGGCAATATTGTATTGGTCAATGGTTATTAGTAATGGCTGGCCATCTTTTTTCTGAAACGAATAGCCAAGATATTCAACGGAAAAATTTTCATCATTATTTATGTTTGAATACCGTTTTTCATCCCATGCCATATTCAGCTTTTGAAGATAGAGGGCGAATTGGGTGATAAAGTTTTTATTATTCTTGTCGTAGATTATCAGAAAATCATCGGCAGTTCTTACAAACATTGCCGACAGCGGTTTTATGTAAGAATCGATTAGCGACAAATATGTTTCCACGAGAATATTGTTTATCGGTGTACCCCGAGGCAATCCGGCAATGTTTGTTTCTAGAAGACGGTTGAACAAAGAACCGATTATCTGTTCAATATTACGGTTAACTGACACGCTCTGTAATATTTCCCGAATTATCCGGCGGTCTAGTCGTTCATGAACTCGGCCTAAGTCAATTCGCAGTAAACGATAATTGTCTCTATTCTTGTTGAATAATCGCATCAAGCGAATTGCCGAACCAACCTTGCTATATACGCAATCATTTGCCATCAGTAGCTGTGGATATAAAATTTTCTTCAAGTACAGATGCGTTGCCCGAAGAGCAATCTTTTCGTTGATGCTGTGGCTTATTATCGGTTTAACAGAGTGTCCGTTTAAATGAGTTTCAGAAAATGAAATTTGTTTATTTTTCAATAATTCAGACAAACGAATCGAATTCTCTTTTCGATTTACGAAGTACTCTTTCCATAGAGGAGAAGTTGTAGAGGGTCTAAAATAGTGGATAAAAGATTGTTCCAGCTCTTTGGGTGAAAATAGGCGATCAAAAAAGTTTTTTCTTAAAAGATGGGCCTTCTCCATTCTATGGAATAAGCAATGCGAGGAGATAAAACCGAAATTATGGAACAAACGATAGGGGGCTTGGCGAATAGCTCTTCCGCTCCACGAACCGGTAATCTTGTGGCGGATGTGGGAGACTAACCAATCATCGATCTTCGTAAACGGATAATCATTCCCGACTAATACAAAATATTTCATCCGGCTCTTAATTGGGCTTTCGGTTAAAAGATTATTAATTTCGTAAAAAAAGAAACTGAATAGGTATCGATTGTCGCCAATACAGTTAAGCGATAACTTGCGGTAGGCTAACTTATTCATTATCGAAAGCAATCGTCGTTTAATTCTTTTAATCGTTGCTTCCTTGAAATTTATATTGCCATTCTTGAAATAGAAACCGATATAGTCAAAGCCATCTCTTGGCGAAAGTAATTTTGTCTTTTCTGAAGATAGCGTCAATTCTTGGTCGGATAGCTCTTTAGTAATGGTTCCCATTATCGGTTCGGGATTATTTTTCCCAATAAGAATAATATCGTCGCCGTACCGATAATAACAAATTGTTTTTTGATTCATATTCCGGTCGAATGGCAGTAAATAAAGGTTTGCTAAATCGTTAACCGGAGAGAGTCCCGTGGGAAGGCCGGGGCCGGAGAAATTAATCAATCTTTTGATTGTTCTTACGATATTTTTATCTAGGTCGCATTCTTTTCGCGCGTTGTCAACCATTTGCGACATTTTTTCCTTATTAATTGAGTCGTAGAAGCTTTTAATATCTGCTTTAATCGCCCATTCTCCCAAGCGGTTATCTGAAAAAGCGATTGCCGATCGAATAGCCCTTAGTATGCCGGCTGGATTATCTTTTTTCTTGCGATAACCGATAACATAGTCCGGCAACATCGGTCCGGTCTTTTCCAATAAGTATTGATGAAGATAAATCAGGACCAGTTCGTCTTTCAATGTCGCGCTCTGATAAACAGTGCGATGTTTGCCGTTCTCTTTAGGGACGCGAAAACTTATAAATGGATAAAATTCATAATCGCCACTACTTAATGGATCGATAACTTTATCGGTAAGATACTCGTCTTTTAGCGATAAAAAATCTTTGTGGTCGGGAAAAGAAAAAAAACGTTCCGGCTTGCCGTAAATTGATCTGATTATTCTATGAGCATTATCGATTGTAAGCATAAGAGTGTTAGCACTCTAACGCAAGCAAATAGTGGTCTATTACCCGACAAGCGGACAAGTTCAGGCATCGCGCCCAATTTGCCTGAAAACTTATCGGGCTTTCGATTAAAGGCGCCCCTGAATCGCGCATAGATAAAGGGATAGAGTGCTAACAGCTGTTATCATATCACATTGATTATTTGGTATACCTCGCAGTCTCTCGGGTCTGAAACTCGGGATCGATGACTTGCCGCGAGGAACTAAATAATTAGGATTCCAAAGGAGGTCACTTCTTTGGTTACTCGGCAGGGTTTAATGCCCCGCTGAGCGAAACGCATTAAAAAATTATAATTTACAATCAATGATTTAAGTGATAATCTTGGGTTGTAATTATTAGGATTTGTTTTCTTAAATCGAGGCGAAATAGCTGTCAAAACTGTTTCTATAAATCATTTTTCAAATGTATTTTGCCCACCTTCCAGCGTCATATTTGATGATTAGATTTGTCGAATTATTCGGGATTAGTTTTTCGTTACCGGAAACAGTAATCATTGCTGTTAGTGGAATCGTTCCGGATTTTGATTTAATACTCGGGTTTATCCGACGCTGTGGCCATCACCGGCTTTTTACTCATACCCCGATGTGGATGGTCGTTATCTGGATGATAATTATCGGTCTGTGTGGGATGGCCGGAGTCGAGTTGTCGCTAATGGCGATAATTATGATCCTATTTTCTTTAATACTTCACTTGGTTCTCGACGATCTTGGTTGTTACTGGTTTCACAGATTAGGCTTACAAAGCGATAATTGTGGGCCACGAATAATATGGTTGTATCCGATACAAAAAATGCCAAACGATGAAAGTGGAGATTTAAAAATAACCTCTCTTGCAAATTATTGCATTGAATCGCTTCCTATGTATTTTAAAAAATACCCGGCTAATCGTTGGGCGGAAATAATAATTATTCTAACGGCAGTCATTGTATTCTTAATATCAAATAATTTATGTTAAGTCTCGACCCGGTGATTCTCACTCTGTTAAGTGTTTTAGTTGTCAGCTTAATTTCTTTCGTTGGCGTTATTAATCTTGCTTTCGGTAGTCAGCGAATAAAGTCCACGATTTCGTTTATGGTAAGCTTTGCCGTTGGTGGACTGTTTGGCGACGCTTTTATTCATTTGCTCCCAGAAGCGTATGTCAGGTTGGGAACAGGACTAAACACGGCGTTATATGTGATTGGCGGTATTTTCATATTTTTCATTTTAGAGAAGTTTATGAGGTGGCGTCATTGCCACGATAATGAATGCGAAGAGCATAATCACCCAGTTGCCGCTACGGTTCTTGTTGGTGACGCGTTCCATAACTTTTTTGACGGAATGCTAATTGCCGCCAGTTATTTAATTTCTCCGGAAATCGGCATTGCGACTACCACTGCCGTGGTCTTACACGAAATACCGCACGAGATGGGAAATTTTGCCGTACTAATTCACTCTGGATATACGGTTAAGAAAGCGTTGATCTATAATTTTATTTCTGCTCTCACGGCTTTTGTCGGAGCAATTGTTTCTTTGGTTGCCGGGTCGGGAATCAGCAATTACTCATTAATCCTTATACCGATTACCGCTGGGGGATTTATATATATCGCCGGATCCGACTTATTGCCGGAATTGCATCACGAGACTCGCGCCTCCCACTCGCTTAAGCAATTATTAGCCATTGCTTTAGGGGTTCTTATTATGGTTTTATTGGCGCTAAAAGAAAGCTAACGATAAGATATGCCAGAATTGCCTGAAGTAGAAACTATTGTAAGATATTTAGATAAAAATATTTGTGGCAAGAAAGTTACCGATGTTTTGGTGTTATCTAAAAAACAATTTCCTCAAGATTCAAAATTGGTAATTGGCGCTAAGATATTATCGGTTAGCCGTCGGGGGAAAAACACGATTATTAGCCTGTCAAACGGCAAGACGATGATTGTTCACTTAAGAATGACTGGGCAATTGATTTTAATGGACGGCAATAAAGAGAAATACGAAACAGGGAAAGTGATACCCCTAAGCGGCGGGTCGGAATTACCCGCCAGATCAACGAGGGTAATAATTAGTTTGAATGGCGGCAAGCTATTTTTTAACGAATCACGGAAGTTTGGCGCAATTCGTGTTGTCAGCAATGCCGAGGCCGATAAAGAGGCAGATAAATTAGGGCCGGAGCCGTTTGGAAAAGATTTTTCGATTGATTATTTAACCCGTATTTTCAAAAAGACCGCAAAACCGATTAAGGCGTTATTGTTAGATCAAGAAAAAATTGCCGGGATTGGCAATATTTATGCCAGCGAAATATTATTTGAAGCAAAAATTAACCCCAAAAGACCGGCAAAAGGCCTGAACCGAAAAGAAATAATAGCGCTTTACTGCGCGACCCTATCTATTCTTAAGGAGGCGATTAAGTATGGCGGTTCGAGCGCTTCCGATGAAGCGTATATTCAGCCAGACACCAGCCGTGGGTTATATCAAGATTATGCCCGTGTTTATCAACGCGATGGACAGCTGTGCCGAAAATGTAAAGCGTTAATCAAAAGGGTTGTTATTGGCGGTCGGGGGACATTTTATTGTCCGAATTGCCAAAAATAATCGACTTTTTTATGCTTGAAGAAGAAGTAATCACAATCAATGGTCAGGAGATCAAATATCTGAAACGCCTAAACGACGGACCGATAGTTTTATTTTTACCGGGAATCAGCGGAACGCACAAAGGATGGACGCGGGTTATCGACAAGTTGTCAAGTCGTTTTTCGGTAATTAGCATCTCCCTACCGCCATATAGCGGGGATAACGACCTGGTATCGTTACCTAAATTGGTGAAGGGATTCATTGACGAGATGGATATTAAAAAGGTTATTCTCGTCGGCCATTCTTTGGGCGGCTTAATCGCTTTAAGAGTCAGCTCTCTTTATCCTGAACGGGTATTGAGGGTGGCAATTGTCGCTTCGCCATTGCCAGATATTGAAAAAAGAAAATTTATTAGGGGTATCATTCCTCGATTTAAGGAAATTAAGAATGTTGATAAATTAACTCGCTATTACGGAAGTCACGAAAAGCTGATAAATAATCTGGCGCGTTTCTTAGATTACGGACAGGGTAGTGAAAAAAAGATGAACGAAGAAGAATGGAATAAGTTAGTTTGCTGTATTATCGATATTGTTAACCACCAGTGGATTAAAGATATCGGAAAGGTTAAATGTCCGTCATTGATTGTTTATGGAGATGAAGATCGAGCGCTTGTATTTTTCGGCGGTACCGAATTATATTCAAAATTCAAAGATGTCATAATTTTAAAAATTGGTGGCGATCACCGATTGCCAAGAGATAAATCAGGCGAATTAGCGCTAATTATCAACGGCTTTGCCTGTGAAGAGTGATGGATAATAATAACGGATTTGGTCTTAATCAAAAAATGAGTTACGAGATATGAATAAACAAACAATCGTAGGGTTAGTAATAAGGGCAATAGAAAAATGCCAAAAGGAAAATGTTTTTCCTGTCTTTATTATCCCGGAAATTGTTGTTGAAAAGTCGCGTGACGGCCGTTATGGCGACTATGCCACGAGTATCGCGTTAAGATTGGCTAAAGATATTAAACAGTCGTCGTTAGGTATTGCCGAAAAAATTAAGAGCATCCTTGAGGGATTGAATTCAGGTTATTTTTCAAAAATTGAAATTGCTGGACCGGGATTTATCAATTTTTTCTTAAGCGACAATTATTTAAGAAAGCAAGTTAGAGAGATTATTAAAAAAGGAGAAAAATATGGCGAAGTTAATATTGGCAAAAAGAAGAAAGTGATTGTCGAACATACGAGTGTTAATCCTAATAAAGCAATGCATATCGGCAATTTAAGAAATGCTATTCTAGGTGATAGTATAGGCCGTTTGCTTAGAAAGGTTGGTTATTCTGTAGAGATTGAGAATTATATAGACGATACCGGCTCTCAAGTGGCCGATACGGTTACAGCTATTCTTTATTTAAACAAAAAACCAAAAAACAAACAAATGTTTGATGATTTTTGTTGGGATATTTATGCCGAAATCAATCGGCTATACGAAACAGAACCGCAGTTATTAGAAAAGAAAAAAGAAGTTATTAAGAAAATCGAAGAAGGAAACAATAAAACTGCCGATTTAACCGAAGAGGTTTCTAATAAAGTTTTACAATGTCATCTTCAAAGGTTGGCGGAATTTGGTATATTTTACGATCTTCTAGTTTACGAAAGCGATGTGATTAGGTCGGGTTTTTGGGAGAAAGCATTTAAACAACTCAAAAACAATCCTCGTTTTATCCTTGAAACCCAAGGAGAACAGAAAGGATGCTGGATTTTAAAATACGAGGGGAGTGGCGGCAACAAGATTTTCGTGAGAAACGACGGAACTAAAATTTACACGGCTAAAGATACCGCTTATCATCTTTGGAAATTTGGTTTACTGAAAAAAGATTTTTTGTATAAAAGATGGTCTTGGAAAATAGGGAATAAAAAGATATGGAAAACTAGTCAAGGTGGTATCCATAAAAACAATTTTGGCAGAGCGGATAAGATAATAAATGTAATCGACGAAAGGCAATCTTATCCGCAAGAAATGGTTAAACTTGCCCTTAAGTCTCTTGGTTTCGAAAAGGAAGCTGATAATTATCACCATCTTGCCTATGGAGTGGTTTATCTTTCGCCCTTAACTGCCAAAGAATTAAAAATAGATATTTCTGACAATAAGCCATTCTATGCAATGGCCGGGAGGAAGGGCATAGGAATCAAAATTAGCGATTTGGTAGAGTTGTTAACCAAAAATATTAAAGAAAAAGAAAGGGACAGAACAGAAGAAATAACGAAAGACAAAGAATTTGCTACTAGCTTAGAGATTGCCGTTGGAGCTATCCGTCACTATATTTTAAAGTATAATTACCGATCCCAGGTTATTTTTGATTATGATCAGGCTTTATCTTTAAATGGTAATACCGGTCCCTATCTTCAATATTCCCATGTTAGGGCAGCTGGGATTTTAAGAAAAGCGGGAAAGTTTAAATACCAATTTGATAAAAAAGAAGATCTAAGTCCAAGTGAAAGGGGGATGATAAAGAGCTTGAGTCGATGGCCAGAGATCGTTGAAGAAACTGGCCGTGATTTTGCGATTTCCCGAATCACAGATTACGCTTTTGAACTTTCCTCCTGTTTTCACCTTTTCTATGAAAAAAACCCAGTTATAAAAGCGAAAGGCATTGTTAAAGACTTCAGATTAACATTAGTTTTCGCCTATCAGAAAATCATTAGTGATGTGCTTTCGGTTATGGGAATCTCTAGCCCCAAGCGGATGTAAATAACCCCTTATCTTTTGCGATAATTAACTTCATACCGTTGTTTTCTGTTTATCTTGACAATAAATTAAGTAGCGATTATTATTAAAAGTAAGGAATCGTTAAAAAGTAAACCTTAGAGATTATGACTTACCAAACAACGATAACAAAAAAAGGACAACTCACTATTCCTAAAGGCATCAGAGACGCTTTGGGAATCTTAGCGTTGCAAAAAATGGTCATTAGATTCGAAAAAAAAGAACGGGAAATCAGGATTAAGCCGATTCAGGACTTTTTTCAATCAGCAAGGCAAATAAAAGTCAAAAAGAAAAGAAATCCATTAGAAGCAAGAAAATATTTGGAAAATAATTATGTTCGTTCCTAATTATTTCATAGATAGCAATGTTTTTTTACGGCCGGTGGTTAAAGACGATAAAAAAGCCGCTGATGACTGTGAAATAGTCCTTAAAAAACTAAGTCAAGAAAAGAAAAAGTTTTTTACTTCGACTTTGGTTTTAGCAGAAATCATCTGGGTTGGAGAAAAGTTTTACAAGATCCCCAAAGCGGACATCGTAATAATTTTGAAGGGGATATTGGCTATAAGAAATTTGAAAGTAATTGATAAATTTAATCCCATTTGGGCAATTGAAGAATACGGCATTATGAATATAAAGTTCATTGATTGCCTATTGGCCTCCATCTTATTTGGTCAGAGAGGAAAAATGACGATTGTTTCTTATGACCGCGACTTTGATAAAATTAAGGGGCTAACACGCGTTGAGCCGCAAGAAATAATAAACTTTTTGTAATCTTAGCTTAGTTAAGTGGCCAAGAAAGGATCTGGGCAGGGACAACTTGCTTGATTTTGATTTGAAAAATTGAGAGAAAAGTGCTAATTTTGATTTATGATCTTGCGAAACCATTATTATATTTTGCGTCACGGGGAGCCGGTAACCTCTTGGCACAAAAATCCGAAAGCCAAGTATAGTTATCCGTGGCCCGATAGTCCGGCAGTCCACCTTAGCCGTAAAGGAATTAGCGATATTAAGAAAGTTGCCGAATCGTTAAAAGGTAAAAGCATAGACATCGTTTATTCATCCGATCTTTATCGGGTAATGCAAACCGCGAAAATTGTCGCGAAAGCAATAAATAAACCGATTATCTTCGACAAACGCTTACGAGATACATATTTAGCAAAGTATCACGGCCATCCGGTTACAGATTTTTATCGCGATTTCCCCGATCCGGCTAAGCGGTTTAAGTTGGGGCCAAAAGGCGGGGAAAGTTGGGATATAGTAAGAAATCGTGTTAAGAGTTTTATTAAAGAGGTTGACAGGCAATATAAGGACAAAGTAATCCTGATTGTCAGCCACGGCGATCCGTTAATGTTTTTAATCGGTATTATTGGCAATTTAAACAACAGGAATATGCTAACGATCCTTAGCGAGAATAATCATATAAAAAAAGGCGAATTAAGGAAATTGAACTAATAGTATGGACGATATTAAATTTCCCGAAAACGAAGAAAAAATATTGAAATTTTGGAAAGAAAATAAGATTTTCGAGAAATCAATTACCAACCGCTCAATAGATAATCCAGTGTCATTTTACGACGGCCCGCCTTTTGTTACTGGCGTACCGCATTATGGTCACTTATTAGGGAGTATCGCCAAGGATATTATTCCTCGCTATTTGACGATGAAAGGCAAGCGGGTCCGGCGGGTGTGGGGATGGGATTGCCACGGCTTACCGATTGAAAATAAGGTTGAACAAAAACTGGGTTTAAAAAATCGACGGGATATCGAAAAAATCGGGTTGGAAAAATTTATCGGTGAATGTCAAAGTTATGTTCTTCAGATTTCCCGGGAATGGGATTGGTATGTCGATCATGTTGGCCGGTGGGTGGATATGGAGCATGCTTACAAAACGATGGATCTGAAATATATGGAATCGGTTATTTGGGTGTTTAAACAGCTATACGATAAGGGTTTGATCTATAAGGGAATGCGAATATCGTTATTCTGTCCGCGCTGTTCAACGCCGATCTCCAACTTTGAGATCGCGATGGATAGCTCCTATGCTGATAGAGAAGATACGGCAATAACAATGAAATTTGAAGTTACCGATAGTGAACTTATTAGAAAACACCAACTAACCAAGCCATGTTATCTTTTGGCGTGGACAACAACTCCATGGAGTTCGGTAAGCGTGATGGGGCTGGCAATCAACAATGACTTTAAATACTCGATTGTTGAAACCGCTGAAGCAATATTTATTGTTGCGTCAAAACGAGCGGAAGCGATGTTTGGCGGACAGGATTATAAGGTAATAATCGAACTGGAAGGCAAGGATATTTCGGGATTAAAATATCGCCATTTGTTTGATTATTACGACAATCAGTTTACCGACTTTAAAACATACCCAACTGACTATGTCTCCGAAGAAGAAGGGACAGGAATCGTGACGATTAATGGCGCCTTTGGCGATGTTGATATGCAATCAGCGAAGAAATTCAAATTGCCGATCATTGTTAATGTTGATGAAGAAGGAAAATATACCCCGGAAGTATTAGTTGCTCCCGGGATATATGTTAAAGATGCCGAGGTTTTAGTGATTGAGGACTTGAAAAAACGGGAATTGCTTTTTAAGGAGGAAAGAATTATTCACTCTTATCCGCTTTGTTATCGTTGCGAAACGCCACTGATATACCGCGGGCAAGACAGTTGGTTTATTAATATAGAGAAATTAAAACCGCGATTATCAGAGAATAATCAGAAAATTAATTGGGTCCCGGAACATTTTAAAAACGGCAGGTTTTTAGAAGGAATCAAATCGGCGCCGGATTGGTGCATTTCCCGTACCCGCTATTGGGCGACGGCGATGCCGATTTGGGAATGTAACAAATGTGAAAAACGCGAAGTATTCGGCTCGATTAAAGACATCGAAGAGAGAAGCGGACACAAGGTTACCGATTTACACAGGCCGTTCATCGACACGGTTGTATTCCCATGTGATTGCGGGGGGGAGTTTCATCGGGTAAAAGAGGTTCTTGATTGCTGGATGGAGTCGGGGTCGATGCCCTATAGCGAAAGGCACTATCCATTTGAAAATAAAGAAGAATTTGAAAAAAGCTTTCCCGCGGATTATATTTCCGAATATACCGGACAAGTGCGGGCTTGGTTTTATGTTCTCCATGTTTTGTCGACAGCTCTTATGAGTTCTAACAGCTATAAAAATGTCGTTGTTTCGGGAGTGATTATGGGAACCGATGGCCGGAAAATGTCAAAGTCGTTTCACAACTATCCCGATCCGCGATTAGTAATCGAAAAGTATGGCGGCGACGCTTTGAGATTATACCTGATGGGCAGTCCGACAATGGCTGGCCAGGACATGAACATTTCTGAAGAGAAAATCGCCGAGCAGGTAAAAAGGGTCCTTCTGATTTACTGGAATTGCTATAAATACTTCCAAATGGCTAAGGAGATGAATAATTTTACCGTTACTATTGGGCCATATACCGATTCAAAAAATGTTATGGACAAATGGATTTATAGCCGGACCAATGGATTCATCAATAATTTTTCTAACGCCCTCGACGGTTACCATATCCCCGAAGCAACACGGCTTGTTCCGGAATATTTAGACGATTTATCGCGTTGGTATATCAGAAGAAGTCGTGATCGGTTAAAGGACAACGACCCTAACGCCTTAAACACTCTCCACCGCTGTTTGATGATGTTCACAATCACCTCTGCTCCGCTCATTCCATTTCTTACGGAAACAATTTATCGCGAGATAGGCGGAGCCAAGGAATCGGTCCATCTCGAAGATTGGATTGTGGTAAACAAGCAGACAATCGACGAGACCCTTGAAAGTAATATGATTAAAGTTAGAGAGATTGCCGCGATGGCCCTGGCCGAGAGGGCGGAAAAGGGAATCAAGGCGCGTCAGCCGCTTGGCGCGTTAACAATTAATATTAATCTGCCCGAGGAGTTTCTCGGATTATTAAAAGACGAAGTTAATGTAAAAAATGTGGTTGTTGATGAAAAATTTAGCCAACTGGCTAAGCTGTCAACGGAAATTACTGACGAACTAAAAGAGGAGGGAATGATCCGCGACATTGTGAGAGATATTCAGGAACACAGGAAAGAAATACACTTAACGCCGAAGGATAAAATAAAGATAATTGTATCTGGTAATAAATCTCTAGTTAGCATGGTAAATAGGTGGCAGGAAGTAATTAAGGAAAAAACTATCGCCGGAGAACTATTAGTTAAAGAAACCGAACAGGAAGGCGCCACCGAACCGGTTTTTAATAGTAGCGGTTATGATCTTTTGGTTGAGCCAATTAAATAATTAATCCCAGGATGTTTAAAAGTCAGCGAGCCACAGGCTTAGTAATTGCTTCAATTGACAGGGGGGAAGCCGATCGCTTTCTAACGGTGTATTCTAGAGAATTTGGAAAAATTAAAATTATTGCCAAATCGGTCAGGAAAATTACTTCAAAGTTATATGGCGGTACGGGGCTATTCAATCTCGTGGAGATCGAGTTCGTTGAAGGGAAGGTATTTCGCACAATGACCGATTACCGAAAGTTAAAGAGCTTCGATCGTATTAAGAGTAATCCCTTAAGAACGAGAATTGGATATGATATTTGCGAAATAATCGATCTATTAATAGAAAAGGAACAAAAAGATAATCGGATCTGGCCCTTGACAAAACAATCGTTTCAGCTGTTAGACGAAACCAAAGCCGACAATAATACTTGGTTAATATGTTATCAATATTTTTTCTGGAACTTGATGTCTTTATTGGGGTATAGACCGGACACGGATCGTTGCTACCTGTGCAAGAAAAAATTGACCCCAAGAGATATGGCTTTCAACCCGGTTAATGGTGGGGTAAAATGCTTTACGTGCCTTAGTCAGGGATACTTTGAGCACGAAATCAAAGTGAGTACTAGCGCAGTTAAGATTCTTCGCCTTATAATAAAAGGGAGAAGAGATACCCTTCAAAAGATTAAGCCAAATAGTAGGGTGGAGGAAGAGTTAAAGGGATTATTGGATTCGTTTTTAAAATATCATTTCTCTGTGTCAATAAAATAATATTAGGAATATGCATTTCAATAAAATCAGAAAAAAGATAATCACGATATTTGCGATTATTGCCACGATCCTTGCCGTTTTGGCGCTTTGGTATTATCAGAAAAACTCTTTCTCAAAAGAATCTTTGAAGCTTGAATTGCTCGGGCCAGAGCAAGTAAATCTGACCGATGAAGTAGATTATGTTGTTAAGTATAAGAATAACGGTAACATCCTTTTGGAAAATGTTCGTTTGGTATTCGAATATCCGAACAACGCTATCTCAACAGAAGACGAAGTTGCGGGAGTCAATAGCGCCGGGAGCGATGAATCGCGAAGAGAAAAAAAGTTAAGCGATATTTATCCCGGTGAAGAGCGGTCGTTTTCTTTTAGAGCGCGGCTGATTGGAAAAGAAAATGAGGCGATTGTCGCTAAGGCATGGCTCAGCTACCAACCTAAGGGTCTGAAGTCGCGCTACGAATCGGCGACAACCTTAACGACAGTGATGAAAAATGTTCCCGTAACATTCGAATTCGACCTGCCATCGCGATTAAAACCGGGCAACGAATTTCGGTTTCGCCTCAATTATTTTTCTAATGTTGATTACCCGCTTTCTGATTTACGGATTAAGGTTGATTATCCTAACGGTTTTGATTACACGCAAAGCGTCCCTGTGGGACTTGAGAATAACGAGTGGGCGATAAGCGTATTAAATCGCGCCGAAGGGGGGAGGGTCGAGGTGGCGGGGCGCTTACAGGGAGCGATTAGCGAGGAGAAAAGTTTTCGGGCAACCTTAGGGGTTTGGCATAACGGAAAATTCGTTGCCCTGAAAGAAACGACAAAAGCGGTAGTGATGATCGAGCCGATGTTGTATATTACCCAGCAAATTAATGGCAATCCGGGCTACATTGCCAGTCCAGGAGATCAGTTACATTACGAGATATCATATAAAAACATCGGCGATAAACCATTAACCGATCTATTTTTGATCTGCCGCTTGGATGGCAAGTTATTCGATTATAATTCTTTAAAATCGGAATTAGGGAAGTTTCAAGCAGGCGATAACTCGGTTGTGTTTGATTGGCGAAACGTGCCGTCTTTACAATTCTTAAACTCTCAAGAAGAGGGTAGGGTTGAGTTTTGGATTGACTTAAAAGGCGAATCAAGCTTTATAGAAGGAAGAACGCTTAACCCGTTGGTTAGAAATAAAGTAATCTTGAGTCAGACACAAAATGAGTTTGTTACTCGTGTGAATTCAAAGATACAGATCATTCAAAGCGGGTTTTTTCAAGATGAAATATTCGGCAATACCGGATCTATCCCTCCCAAGGTTGGCGAAACGACTACCTATACCATTACCTGGCGGGTAAAAAATTCATACAACGAAGTAAAAAATGTTCGCGTAAAAGCGCAATTGCCGTTAAGTGTCCGCCTAACTGGGCAAATCTTTCCTACCGACCAGGCATCTAAGTTTGCCTACGATCCATTGTCGAGAGAAATTGTTTGGGAAGTTGGTAATCTTGAATCGTGGCACGGATACATAAATAGCGCGACTAATATATCGTTTCAAGTCGCGCTAAACGCCACCGAAGACCAAAGAGGTCAAATTGTTCCTGTTGTCGGCGAAGCGGTTATAACTGGCGAAGATAGCTGGACCGGCCAGATGCTTATAAGCAGGATCGGGTTGATTAATAGCGGTTCCGTTGACGGCAAAGTTGACGATCCCCTGATCGGGCAAATACAATAATTAAAAACATGGCAAACACAATAGAGAAAATAGTTAATCTGGCAAAAAGAAGGGGATTTGTTTTTCCGTCATCGGAAATATACGGCGGGTTTGCGTCGACGTATGATTATGGACCATTAGGAACAATGGTGATTAAGAATATCAAAGATTTATGGTGGAAATATTTTGTCGAAAAACGAGACGACGTGTTCGGAATGGATGGAGCGATATTTTGCCATCCGAAAACATGGGAAGCATCCGGACACATATCATCATTTAACGACCCTTTGGTAGAGGATAAAGTAACTCACAAGCGGTATCGCGCCGACCATCTGCTCGAAGAAAATCTTAAAATCGAAACATCAAAGATGACTTTTGACGAAATGGCAGAGTTGTTAAGAAAAAACAATATCAAAAGTCCGGACGGGAATATTCTCACCGAACTTAAGTCCTTTAATTTGTTAGTGGAGGCAGGGTTGGGAAGTACTAACGAGGAAAAGACAAAAGCATATTTAAGGGGGGAAACTTGCCAAATCATTTTCTTAGAATACCTCAATATTCTAAGAGCAATGAGGGTAAAAGTTCCTTTTGGAATTGCCCAAATAGGGAAGGCCTTTAGGAATGAAATTACCACCAAGGATTTTTTGTACCGAATGCGTGAATTTACGCAAATGGAAATGGAATTTTTCACAAATCCGAAGGAAACAGAAAGATGGTACGAATACTGGAAATCTTTTATGCTTGACTGGTTTAGTAGTGAATTGGGAATGCCTAGAGAGAAGTTTCGTTATCGATCTATTCCCAAAGAAGAAATGTCGCATTATGCTAAAATCCAGAATGATTTTGAATTTGAATCTTCTTCAGGAAAATGGTTTGAGTTGTCGCCATTAAATCACCGAGGGGATTGGGACTTATCCCGTCATCAAGAATTCAGTGGCCAAGATTTCACCTACCACGACGAAGTCGTTGGTGAATCGTATATTCCCAATGTTGTAGAAATTTCAATCGGGCTAGACCGCACCTTTTACGCGATTATGGACAATGCGTATTCTGAAGAAGGAGATCGTGTTGTCTTGAAGCTTAACCCCAAAATTGCCCCTTATAAGGTAGCGGTGTTTCCGTTATTGGCGAATAAACCAGAATTGGTAACTTTAGCAAGATCGGTTTACGAGGGATTAAAGGAATATTTTTCCGTTTCATTTGACGATCGCGGCAATATTGGCAAACGTTATTACAGTCAAGACGAAATCGGCACTCCTTATTGTATTACCGTTGATTTCGACACTCTTAAAGATAATACCGTAACCGTCCGCGACCGCGACACTACCCGCCAAGAACGGATTGCTATCGCTAACCTAAAACAGTATATCACCGATAAGCTGAATTAAAATGTTTAAAAAATATGTAATGAAAAACGGCGTCCGGATTATCTTGTCGCCAATAAAAGATAGCCAGGCGGTGACTATTTTAATAATAATTGCCGTGGGGTCGCGATATGAAACAAAAGATATCAATGGTATTTCCCATTTGCTGGAACACGAATTCTTCAAGGGTACAAAGAAGCGCTCGGATAAGGCGCTGATTATTAAAGAACTCGATGCCGTTGGCGGAATGTATAACGCATTTACCGGTAAAGAGGTGATGGGTTTTTGGGTGAAAGTTGAAAAATCGCACCTTCGGCT
Organism: bacterium; assembly: GCA_043798775.1. Lineage (GTDB taxonomy): Bacteria > Patescibacteriota > Minisyncoccia > Minisyncoccales > GWA2-46-15 > CAZUEG01. The sequence goes on from JAZDOL010000052.1 coordinate 19,753, forward strand.
TGCCGTTGATATCCTCTCCGACATGCTGTTTAATTCATCGTTTAAGGCGTCGGGGATCGTTAAAGAAAAAAAAGTTATTACCGAAGAGATTAATATGCGCGAAGATGACCCGCAGACGCTCATTGGTGATCTCTGGGAGGAGATATTGTATAAGGGAGAATCGATCGGTTGGCCGATCGCCGGCACTTATAAGTCGCTTAAAAGCATAAGCCGGAAAAATATTATTGATTATTTTAAACAACATTTTACCGCCGGAAATATTGTTATTTCTCTGGCTGGCGGAATTGAGGAAAAAAAAGATCTAAAAACGATAGAGGATTCGTTTCGTAATTTCAAAAGCGATAGGACTGAAGCCAATCATTCGGAAAGTAAATCGCAAACCACCCCGATAGTATTTATAAGGAATAAAAAAACTGCTCAATCGCACCTTGTTCTCGGAGTAAGAGCATTTCCTCTTTCCCACCCCGATCGCTACCCGCTGGCCGTAATTTCTGCCATTTTAGGCAGCGGTTTGAGTTGCCGCTTATTTACCGAGGTAAGAGAGAAGAGGGGTTTGGCATATTACATTTATACATCTCTTGGTGATTATACGGATCGGGGATATTTAGCGGCGTCGGCCGGCGTTGACAATAAACGGGTCGGCGAAGCGGTCAAAACAATTCTTAAGGAATTCAAAAAGCTAAAAACAGAAAAGGTGACGCCAAAAGAGCTATCCAAGGCGAAGGATGGAATTCGGGGGAAAATGCTTTTAAACTTAGAGACATCTGATCAATGGGCTTCGTTTACTGCCGAACAAGAAATTCTTGAAAACAGAATAATGACTATTCGGGAGTTATGCGATAGAATTGGAGAAGTTAGTCAGCACGATATCTTGCGGGTTGCAAAAACGATATTCGCTCCGGAGAGATTGAACTTGGCAGCGATTGGACCCGATTTAAGCAAGAAGGAGTTGGAAAAAATATTAATAATTTAATTATTACTTAAACAAATGGAATCAAATAAGGGAAATATTTTAGACATATCCGGTAGCGCCATCTTGAAAATTTCGGCGGCGATTATTGTCTTTTATATCTTGTATCAGATAAGGAGCATTTTGATGTGGTTCCTTTTCGCTTTGGTTATCTCTATTTTGTTTGAACCATTGGTATCGTTTCTAACAAGGATGAAAATTCCCCGCGTACTATCGGTGGTATTTGTTTATGTAACTTTCTTTGGCCTGTTAAGTATTATTGCCTACATTACAATTCCGATGCTGATTAACGAGGTTCAAGAATTTTCGCGGGTTTTGCCTCAATATTTTGAAATCATCGCCCCGCCATTAAAACAATTGGGCTTTACGGCTTTCACTGATATCGAGTCTGCCCTGGGGGCATTAAACGGCATTTTGAAAAGCGTTGCGGCTAATATCTTAAATATATTATTCCTTGTTTTTGGCGGAATATTTACCACGATATTTATTTTAACAACGGCGATATTTATCTCACTTGAGGAAAAGGGGGTGGAGCGAACGCTCGCCCTATTCTTTAAAAAAGAGTATGAGGAACGAGTGATTGTTTTGTGGAATAGGTGTCAAAAAAAAGTTAGCAGTTGGTTTATGACAAGGGTGATTGCCGGTTTATTTGTTGGTATTCTTTCAACAATTTCTCTTTTTGTTTTTAACGCTCCCTACCCATTTACGTTGGGGGTTCTGGCAGGAGTTCTTAGTTTTGTGCCAATTGTCGGTGCCTTTGCTACGGGAATTTTATTTTTTGCGGTGATATCTATCGACAGTATGGCGAAGGCATTATTCGCGATATTGGTTTATACGATTATTCAACAACTGGAAAATAATATTTTAACCCCCATTATCTCTAAAAAATTCATCGACCTTTCACCGACCTTGGTCTTAATTTCGATGGCGATTGGCGGCACTTTATGGGGCTTTTTAGGAGCGATATTAGGTGTTCCGATTTTAGGGATAACCTATGAGTTTATTAAAGACTACCTAGTGGCAAGAAGAGAAGAATCATAGATCTTTTTCCGAGATACGATGGCTGAACCCGACGACGAAAATGTAATTTGTTATGTTATTGGCGCTGCTGGCCGGGAAAAAACATGAAATCCATGCATATTAAACAACCATAATAAACCAACAAAACAAAGAAATTAAATAAGTTTTGCTTTCATTTAATTTTTATCCTATACTATAGATATAAACTCAATAATTCTATGACAAACCCGTCCGATAACAATCTATTCAGTCCGGAAATTATATCTGAAAGGGGAGAGAAAATTTATCAAGAAAAATTAAAAGATATTCTTGAAAAAGACCATAAAGAAGAATTTGTGGCGATTGAAGTTGAGACCGAAAAATATTTTTTAGGCAAGTCTCCCGAAGAAGCATTGGAAGTCGCAAAAAAAGAGTTTCCGAACAGAATTTTTCATCTCATTCGCATTGGATACTCCGGAATTTATAAAGTGAGCTGGTCTGTCGGAAACAAAAACTATGGATGGATTTTTTAGTCAAAACGGACACCCAATTATATCGATTGAGGTTTATGGATTTTCTAAAGAAGTCACGCAAAAGTTTGACGCAATGTTAGACACTGGTTTTAGCGGATTTCTTTCTTTGCCATTAGTTTATGCTTTCAAAGTCGGTTTGATATTAGCCAGCACTGCCTCGTTTACTTTGGCGGATGGTTCTACCGATAATACTTTATTGTGTTTTGGAGGAATTAAATTAAACGGAGAAGAACAAGCTGGCTTGATCTCGGTTTCAAAAGGAAGTGATATATTGTTGGGCATGGAATTTTTAAGAAAATTTAAGAAAAAATTACACTTGGATTGCGAAAACAATACAGTGAGGTTAGAAAATACAGAAAAAACAACTACACCAATAATCGTTCCACGGCAATAACGAGGAATTAAAACAATGATACATTTCATTATTAAGTTGGTTATCGGTTATCTTTCTTTTTGTTTTATTGTTTTCGCGGTAGGCGGAATTTGTTTTGGCATAGGAGATTTTTTCGGAGTATACAAAAATAAATAGAAAGGGTTCATAATAAATCATTTTTAATATAGCAGGTATCAGGTAATTTCGTTTTTTTAACCGGCAATTGCCGGTTTTTAGTCGGGAAAATGAAGTTTGACATCCGATTAGTTTTTGTTAAAGTAAAAATATGACCAAGGCATTTTTAGCGAGAATTAAAAATAATCGATTTCCGGTTTTCGCAGAAAAAGACGAAGACGGTTTTTATGTGGTTGAATGTCCGATCTTTCGTGGTTGTTACACTCAAGGAAAAACATTAGATGAAGCGTTGGTGAATATTAGAGAGGTGATTGAACTTTGTTTAGAAGAGAAAGAAAATCGAGTGATTCTAGAATCGTATCGGCCGAAAGAGATTAGTTTACACACCATAACCCTTTGAGTAAATTCGTGTCCAAACTTCCAATTATATCGGCTAAGTCGGCAATAAAAGTGTTTACGGAAGTTGGCTATCGAGTAGTGAGGCAAAAGGGCAGTCATATCAGATTGTGTCATGATTCAAAAAGACCATTAACCGTCCCGAATCACAAAATTATTGGCAAGGGTTTGTTAAGAAAACTATTAAGAGACGCCGAGTTATCGGTTGATGAGTTTGTATCTTTGCTCAATAAATAACTATATGGAAAAAGAAGAACTTCGGTTCAAGATATCCCAGTTACGGAATGATAAGATTATTTATGCCGTTGAATCCTGCGCCACGAATTTAATTTGTCTATTTAGTTTCTTTTTTAGTAATCAATATCTCTCGGACTATGTTAGAAATACTGTCAATATCTTTCTCATCGTAATCGCAGTCGGTTATACTGTTTATATGGGTATCGGCAATGCTTGTCGTTTGAGAGAGGTGAAAGAACTTGAAGTAAGGCTGGAATCTATCAAATAACATAATAAGACAAGACGTTTGATTTCTTAACGATAACCGGCGCTTGAGCCGGTTTTTGGTTGGAGAATAACTTTGACTTTGGTTTCCTGCTCTGTTAGCATATTAATAGGATAATCTAAACCCATGTCAGAATTTAAACTATCAGTTTCTATACTCAAGGAAGGTAAGAGGTATATTGCCTATACTCCGACGCTTGATTTGTCTACTTCAGGTAAAACCTACGAAGAGGCAAAAAAACGCTTTGAAGAAATAGTGACGATATTTTTTGAAGAGCTTGTAAAAAAAGGAACTCTGGAAGAGGTCTTGCTTGGTTTGGGGTGGAATAAACTTCAGGCCAAGTGGAATCCGCCAATAGTAGTTTCGCAGGGCATACAGAATATTAAGATTTTCGCTTAAATTACTATAGCCCGCTTGATGCCAATCAGTTGGAGGAAATTTGAGAAATTTCTTCTGTTTATTGGTTGTCGGCTGGAAAGGGAAAAAGGCGACCATCGAATTTATTGGCGTGAAGGGTTGAAAAGACCGGTGATCATTCCTCGTGACAGCGAATTGCCAATATTCGTTATTAGAAATAACTTGCGGGTCTTGAGTATTTCGCCGGAAGAATACCTTGAAATTTTAAGAAGAACTTAAGTTTAATATTAATTGATCGAAATTGGCGTTCGAGCCGGTTTTTTGATAAGATAGAAAATGACTAAATACATTTTACATGGCGGTAATTTAAGAAATAACCTATGAAAAATATATTGCTAATCGGTGCTTCTGGCGGAATAGGAAATAAGGTCGCAGAGCTTTTACTGGAAGAAAAACTTAACATAATCGGTACCTATTTTCAGCATCCAGAAAGGATCAAAAATTTAAAAAAATTAGGCAATTTTGTTGATCGTTTTGTCGATATAAGAGACATAGAATCAATAAAAAATTTGCACGGGTTTGTTGAAAAAAAATTCACAGAATTATTTGCGGTAGTGAATTGCTCCGGCATAGTAGATTTTGAGGGCAAGGATCAGGAAAAAGATTTCGAAATATGGAACAAAATTATTGCTACTAATCTATCGGGTAACTATTATCTCGCAAAAATATTTTATGATCTTCTTTCCAAGGAAGGTCGTTTTATTATGACCAGCTCAACCGACGCCTACTTTGGAGGAGCGATTACCGCCAGTTACGCCGCAAGCAAAGCCGGAGTCAATTCTTTGACCAAGCCCCTTTCCCTTTTGTTTCAGGATAAAAAAATATCGGTTAATTCAATTGCTCCCGGGTGGGTAATGACGCCGATGGCGAAAATTAATGGCAGTGAGTTTCTTGATAAAGTGGCTTCTATTAATCCTCTAAAAAGAAACGCTTTTCCAAAAGACATTGCCGGTTTGGTCAAGTTTCTTCTTTCAGAGAATGCAAGTTATATCAATGGTCAAGTTATTTCCATTGAGGGCGGTTATACTAACCAAGACCCAACGCTATTGTTAGAGCAAGACATTCAGGGTTAAATAATACTATCGCTCAACTTCAATTTTATGTCCAAAATTAGAAAAATTTCTTCCAAACCTAGAAAGGTTTATATCGGGGTTGCCTGGCCGTATGTTAACGACGTTTTTCACTTGGGCAATCTGGCGGGGGCATATCTGCCACCGGATATTTTTAGCCGTTTTCATAAATTATCAGGAAATAAGGTGATGATGGTGTCCGGCTCGGATTACCACGGAACGCCCACAACAATAAGGGCGGAAAAAGAAGGAGTCAGCCCGATTGAGATTGCCAATCGCTATCATAAATCAGACGTGGAATATCTGAAGCGTTTTCGCATCGAATATAGCTTATATACATCTACTCACACAAAAAATCATTTTGCCGTTACTCAAGAAATGTTTTTGCGACTGATGAAGAACGGTTATATTAAGATTCTAAAAACAAAACAATTATACTCTCTATCTAGCGGTAAGTTTCTGCAAGACCGATATATTGAAGGAGAATGTCCGTATTGCCACGATAAAGGAGCGCGCGGCGATCAATGCGAAAAATGCGGGCGGGTATTAGATGCCCTTGAGCTGATAAATCCCATTTCCAAAGTTGATAAAAGCCCGTTAATTCCTAAAGAAACGGAAAATTATTTTCTTGATCTGGAAAAATTGCAAAAACAAATTAAAAAATGGCTGATATCAAGAAAGAATTGGCGATCATGGGTTAAAAAGGAGGCGTTGGGCTGGGTAAATGAGGGGCTAAAGCCGCGGGCGATCACTCGCGATTTAAATTATGGGATTCCTTTGCCAATCAATAAAATCCCCAAAAACCAGCGAATCGAGAATATAAAAGAAAAAGTGTTCTATGTGTGGTTTGAAGCGGTAATCGGGTATTATTCGGCGGCAATAGAGTATTCCAAAAAAATCAAACATCCGAATGAATGGAAAGAATATTTTTACAAAAAAGACGGAGAAACATATTATTTTGTCGGTCAGGACAATTTGGTTTTTCATACTATCAACTGGCCGGCGCAATTAATGGCTTACGATAAACAGATTAATTTACCGGTTAACGTTTTTGTTAATAAATTCTTGCTTTTAGAAGGCGAAAAAATGAGCAAGAGCCGGGGTTGGTATTTAAGCAATGAAGAATTATTAAACAGTTATACAAGCGATAGTTTGCGGTTTTACCTTTCGCTAAATATGCCGGAATCAAAGGAGTTTAGCTTTAACTGGGCGGATTTTATCGGAGCAAATAATAATGTGCTGGTAGCGAAAATCGGCAATTTGGTCCATCGGGTTTTAACAATTACTAAAAATAATTTCGGAAACGATATAATCCTTAAAACCGCCGTATCGAAAGCAGTAAAAGCGCGGATTGAAAAAACTTATAAATTCACGAGCGCTAATATTGATAAAGGAAATTTTAAAGAATCATTGCAGGAAATAGTTGATCTGGCGGCTTACGGCAACCAGCAATTCGATAAATATCAGCCGTGGAGATTAGTTAAAACCGATAAAAAGAAAGCAATGTTAGCGATTGGTGATTGTCTGGCAATAATTATTAACTTGCGGATTCTCCTTTATCCGTTTCTGCCCGACACCGGCGAACAATTGTCTATATTGATAGGTCTTTTGAAAATATCCACAAAGCCGGGATTAGATCAATGGAAATACGAAATACCAAAAAAGATTGATATCGCCGAAAACTTTAAACCATTATTCCCGAAGATTCCCGAGGAGATGATTGAAATAGAACTGACGAAATTAAAAAGAAATAATTAATAATAAATCTATTGACAAAATGATCCCGAATTAATATTATATTGGTAAAGAAGTAAAGAAGTAAAACTATAATAACATTATGCTTACCACTCGCATTAGCCCCAAAAAACAAATTACCATCCCCACCGCGCTTTTCGATGAACTTGGGTTAGAAATAGGAGATCATCTAGAGGTAAATATCGAACGGGAAAAACTCATTTTTACCCCCAAAAAGCTTATTTCAAAAGATCAGCTTTGGTTTTGGAGCAACGGTTGGCAAAATAAAGAAAAAGAAGCCGGGAAAAATATCAGAGAGAAAAAAATTACCGGACCTTTTTCTTCCGGAAAAGCGTTGGTAAAATCGCTTAAATCCAGAAAATCTTAGATTGAAAGAAGAAGATTTTTAACTCAAAAAATGAAAGTTTTTTACGCCAAGACGTTTAAAAAAGATTTTCAGGAATTATCTCAAGAAATTAAATTAATAACTCAAAAAAAGTTGGAGCTTTTCGTGAACGATTTTCGTCATCCCTCCTTAAGAATAAAAAAGATGGAAGGATTGAATAATATCTGGGAAGGAAGAATTAATGATAATTACCGTTTTACTTTTCAAGTTGACGGCGATATCTGTATTCTTCGCCGTATCGGCAGCCATAATATCCTTAAAAAAGAAAAATAAATTGTCCCGATAGTTGTTTTCGAACAATCTCCCGGGAACAGTTTTCGGGAGATTGTTTACGACATCGCAAGTCGTGAAAATTAATCGATATGTTTGATACTCATGCTCATATAAATTTTAATGCTTTTAAAGAAGATGCCGACGAAGTGATTCGCCGGTCGCTTTTAGGCGGGGTAGGGATAATCAACGTTGGTTCGAATTACGATACCAGCAAAGCCGCGATTGAATTGGCGGAAAAATATCCAAACGATATTTACGCCGCTGTTGGCTTGCATCCGATTCATTTAGCGAAAGGAGTATTCAAAATGAAGATGGACGAAGAAGAAATGGCAAACGACAAAGATGAACCGGTTGATTTTGATAAATTCCGAGAGTTAATATTATCATCAAAAAAAGTCGTGGCGGTCGGCGAAATCGGTCTGGACTATTATTATCGGCCAAAAACAAAAACCCGAATGGAAGAATTCAAGTCTCGGCAAAAAGAGGCGCTACTGGCGCAGATGGAAATAGCCGATGATTTAAGACTGCCGGTTATCTTCCATTGCCGTTCTGCCCACGAAGATTTGATAAATCTTCTTAAATCATCAATCATCAATCATCAATCATCAATCACGGGTGTTCTTCATTGTTTTACGGGGAATTGGGAAGAGGCGCAGCAATATCTTGAATTAGGACTATACCTTGGGCTTAACGGGATTATCGATAAGCTTGACCTTGCAGAGACAATTACCAAGATGCCACTCGATAAAATGCTGGTTGAAACTGATTGTCCGTATCTTGCGCCTAGAGAATTAGGGGATATCCGCAACGAACCGGTTAATGTTAAATATGTGCTAAAGAAAATTGCCCAACTGCGGAAAATAAGTTATGAAGAATTAGAAGAGATTACTACCGATAATGCTAAAAAACTGTTTAAAATATGAACCCCTACGAGCCGCAAAAAATTGAATCAGAGTGGCCCCGAATAAATTTTTCCTCGAAAAATTCTACGGGACAAGCAAACGTATGATATATAATCCTCAAGAAATAGAACCCAAATGGCAGGAAAAATGGGAAGATAAAAAAATTTATCAGGCAATTGATTTTGACAAGAAGCCGAAATTTTATGTTTTGATAGAATTTCCTTACCCGTCCGGCGCCGGACTTCATGTCGGTCATGCCCGATCTTGGTCGGCAATGGATACTTATTCTCGTAAGAAAAGAATGGACGATTATAATGTTCTTTATCCGATTGGCTGGGACGCTTTCGGTCTGCCGGCGGAAAACTATGCCATTAAAATGGGTCTTCATCCGTCGAAAACCGTTTCGGAAAACATAAACCGCTTCAAGGAACAATGCCAAGCAATCGGTTTGTCTTTTGACTGGTCTCGGGAGATTAATACCACCGATCCCAAATATTATAAATGGACCCAGTGGATATTTTTAAAATTGTTGGAAAATAATCTGGCCTATCAAGCGGAAGTTACGGTTAACTGGTGTCCGTTTTGCAAGACCAATTTGGCCGATGAAGAAGTGATGCCCGACGGCAATCATGAACGATGCGGTAAGATGACCGAAAAACGGATGCAGAAGCAGTGGCTGTTAAGGATTACCAAGTATGCCGAACGATTGTTGTCCGATTTAAATTTAGTTGATTATTCTTATAAAATCCGTGTTCAGCAAGAGAATTGGATTGGTAAAAGCGAAGGAGTTATTATCGATTACCCGATTACTAATAGCGATAAAATTGTATCTTGTTACTCAACGCGTCCAGATACGAACTTTGGCGCGACTTTTATTGTGATCGCTCCCGAACATCAGATGGTTAACGAATTAGTAACGGCAGAAAACAAACAAGCAGTTTCCGATTATATCAATAATGCGAAAAGAAAGTCAGAAATCGAAAGAGCGGATGTCAGTAAAGAGAAAACGGGCGTGTTTACCGGCAGTTATGCTCTTAACCGGTTGAATAATCGAAAAATGCCGATTTGGGTAAGCGACTTTGTCGTTTTATCGGCAGGGACGGGAGTTGTTGTTGGCGTTCCGGCGCACGATAAAAGAGACTGGGATTTCGCAAAAAAACATAATATCGAAATAATCCCTGTCGTTAAGCCGGATAGTGGTAATGATTTTGATTTTGAGAGCGGGCCGTTCACGGAAATTGACGAGGCGATTATTTTTAATTCTGAATTCCTAAACGGACTAAAGGCGATAGAGGCGAAGGAAAAAATTATTGGCTATTTGGCGGATAAGGGATGGGGGAAAAGAGCCGTTAACTATCGGATCAGGGATTGGATATTCTCCCGTCAGCATTATTGGGGAGAACCGATTCCGATTATCCATTGCGAAAAATGCGGCGCGGTGCCGGTTCCGATTAACGAACTGCCGATTGAACTGCCGTATGTTGAAAAATACGAACCATCGGGAACGGGGGAATCGCCTTTGGCAAAAATGACTGACTGGGTAAATGTTAAATGTCCGGAATGCGGCGGTTCGGCAAAAAGGGAAACCGATACGATGCCCAATTGGGCGGGATCGAATTGGTATTATATCCGCTATCTGGATAATGGAAATGGTGAAGCGTTGGCAGACAAAAAGAAAATGGAGTATTGGATGCCGATTGATATTTACGAAGGGGGATTCGAGCATACGACTCTCCACCTGCTTTATTCGAGATTTATTTACAAATTTTTATTCGATATCGGCATTGTCCCCGGTCCTGAGCCGTATAAATGCCGACGGTCGCACGGAATAGTGTTAGGTCCGGATAACCGCAAGATGTCGAAGTCGTTCGGGAATGTTGTTAATCCCGACGATATTATTGGTAAAAGAGGCGCTGACAGTTTGCGTTTATATGAAATGTTTATGGGGCCATTCGAACAAGAAATATCGTGGAATGATTCCAGTTTAGACGGATGCTATCGGTTCTTGAATAGGATATGGAAACTTTTTAACGAAAATATTAAAAACGAGCCGACCCCCGATTATTTATCGATTAAATTGCATCGGGTTATAAAGAAGGTCGGCGAAGATATTCTCGCAATGCGTTTCAATACAATGGTGGCGGCAATGATGGAATTTAGTAACGAATGGGAGGATAGCTTCTTGTCAAAGACGGACGCGGAAATGTTTATTAAAATATTGGCGCCTTCAGCTCCTCATCTGGCGGAAGAGATATGGGTTAATATTCTGGGAAATAAATTTTCTGTTCACCAAGAGAGTTGGCCAGTTTATGATCAGCAGTTGATCTTAAATGAAGTAATCACTCTAGTAATCCAGATCAATGGGAAGGTTCGCGACAGGGTCGAGACCAGTTCCGGAGTATCCAAAAACGAAGCGGTTGAGTTGGTGAATACTCGAGAAACAGTAAAAAAATGGTTAACTGGTAAAGAGATAAAAAGAATTGTGTTTGTTGCCGATAAATTGATAAATATAATCTGTTAAGCGGACAATATGATTAAAAGACGCACAGGAGAGTCGTTAGGCGATTCGTCGACGGGGGAAAAACACGAAGTTCAAGAAACGCTTGCCACAAAAAGATCGACGATTGAGTCTATCGCGAAAAAATACGAAATAACCGTAAAGATGGTCGAGGAGTTAGAAGACCTTGATTCGGGATTAGGTCAAATGCTTGCCGAACAAAGGCAGGGCGGAGTAAAGCGACGCCCCTCTATTAAGAAGTAAGGCTGCATTGAGAAATAGAAACCACATTTCATACAAAATACGAATCATCGCCAAAGACATGGCTTTAAGTTAAAATGGCTTATCTAATACCACTATTATGGATAATTTTTTAACCGGAAAAAACGGCGAGAAAATGATCTTGCTAGGGAACGAAGCCCTTGTCAGGGGAGCTATCGAATCAGGAGTACAGTTTGTCTCCAGTTATCCGGGGACGCCGGCATCAGAAATCGGGAACATATTTTCGGATAACGCCCGCGACTTGGGGGTTTATTTTGAATTTTCAACCAACGAAAGAGCGGCAATGGAGGCGGCGATCGGCGCCAGTTTTTCCGGCTTGAAGTGTCTTGTGGCGATGAAAA
>JAZDOL010000062.1:0-5879 GCA_043798775.1 bacterium
GATTATTATTGCCGTTGGACGGGCAGTGCAGTATGCCGATAATTGTTATTTACGCTGCTAAGGGAGGTTTGGAACAAAGCGGGTATGCTGGTCATGAACGGGGCCATTATTACAACCACCTTGTCGATATGGCAATTTCCCTAAACAGGAATACTGCTGATAAAATGCCAGATAAATTAAAAATTGGCCAAATCGAAGAAAAAATTGGCGTTATTGGCGAAACGGGCGACGAAGTTGAAATAATAAAACTTAGAGAAAATTACCGCCGGCGGTTAGTTGAGATGAAAAACGATTTTTTGACGCAAGCAAAAGATGAGATTCTTGCTGATTGGCACGCTACGGGTAATTTTAATTATTTGTCTAGTCTATTGGAAAGGGAAGAAAGCGCAGAAAATGCTTTATATGATTATTTTCATAAAGAATTTGGAAAAAGATGGCAGGTATTACCGGAATCAGTCAAGGATTTAATTCTATCAACACAGCGGCAATATTATTCGGAGCTGGAACTTTGCGTCGGGGCTGCGAAAGAAACAAACGATATGATTTGTAAGTTCAAAATGTATAGTCGCATTGGCGAGCACAGCTATTCTGTTCCCGAGAAAAACAAATATACTCAATCTCTAGATGCTCTGCTGCGAGATACGCCAATTCTCGAATGGAAAATTAAACTGGATACCGTATACGGGCGCGACTTAGCCGCATTTCGCGATTATTTATCTTTATCCCAGCGTTTCTGCGATGCGGAAGAATTTTTCGCGGCAAATAAGCAGTATAGTGATTGGAGTGACCGGAATATCGCCCAGCGGATAATAAATGATTTCATTTTCGATACTGATGGCATAGGTCTTAGGTCAGCGGACTTAAATGATTTTCCGGCGGCATATAAGGAGAAGAGAGATGAAATCGAAAAAGATGTTGATGAGATTGAGCAATTTATCGGCGGATTTAGAAAAAAAGTTGGCGTAAAGTAACTTCATAGGCAATCAGCTATTTATATGGAAACCACTAAAACCGAAAAACTATCGAAATCAGAGAATGAAATTGTATTCACCGTCAGCGAGTTTTTGGAATTTGTTAACGAAATATTAAGAATTAGGAAAGCCGCGGTAAAGGGCGAAGTCGGCGAAAAAATCGGCAAGTATCCTTCGGGGATTTATTTTAACCTCATCGATAAACAAGAAGCGGTTCTAAAATGTTTTATTCCGGCGTGGATGAACAGGAATATCGGCGTTGATTTGAAGCCGGGGATGGAAATAGTGGTTGTCGGTTATCCGACGATTTGGCGTAAGTCAGGTGATTTTAAATTCAACGTTGATCGGGTGGAATTAGTTGGCGAAGGTGAATTAAAGAAGCAATTCGAATTTTTGAAAACGCAACTGACATCTGCCGGATATTTTAACGAAGATGTAAAAAAACCGTTACCGCGGTTTGTAGGAAAAATCGGATTGATTGCTTCTCAATTCGGGCGGGGAGCAAAAAAAGATTTTTTAACCCGCTTAGGAGAATTTGGATTTAACGTGTTTTTTTATGATGTGCGGGTAGAAGGCCATTCTGCTCTGGATGAAATTACCGGAGCGATCAAGTGGTTTAACCAGAGCGTGGAAAAAATGGATGTTTTAGTAATCACCCGCGGCGGCGGCGATTGGGAAAGTTTGAAAGCGTTTAATTCCGAAGAAATCGTAAAAGCGATTTTTTCCTCAAAAATCCCAATTGTTACCGGCATCGGCCACGAAGACGACGAAACGCTAGCCGATTTAGCGGGCGACGTCAGGGCGTCGACGCCGACCCATGCGGCGAAGATTATTTCTGAAAATTGGGAAATGGCTAATAACGCAATTCCGGAACTCGAACGGAATATCGGCCAGCTTGCCGGTCAAATCGTTTCCAATCAGATTAATTTCTTGGCAACTTTAAAACAAGGGCTAAATACTGCGTTTCGGAATTATTATGACCGTTTTAATTTTCTTGCCAGAGAATTTATAAACAATATCAGCCGTATTAAAATTCTAATGGATCGGGAATTAGAATTGAACAGAGTGATTGCCCGGGGGATTTTTGATAATATACAGAGGTGGCAAAAACAGCTGAACATTTTATTAAAAACAAACGAGGAAAAGTTGCAATTATCCAGCCCAACGGTCCGCCTGAAACAGGGGTATTCGGTTGTTTTTGATGATAGTGGCAACGTGATTAAAGATGCTTCGCGATTGAAAATAGGCCAGAAAATAACAACAAAATATCATCGGGGAAAAACCACATCGGAAATCAAACAAATCATTAATCTCTAACTGCGAACGGCGGGACCGCCTTCGCTCATAAAACATGGCAGAGAAAAAATTCAGTTTTACCGAGGCATATCAGGAAGTCGAGAAAATAAACGAGTGGTTTCAGGGAGATAATATCGACCTGGAAGAAGCGTTAGCGAAATACGAAAAAGGAATGGAGCTGATTAAAAAATGCCGAGAACGATTAAAAGAATCGGAAAACAAATTCGCCGATATTAAAAAGAAGTACGGTGATAATATTTAAGGCAAATAATCTATATAACCCGTTTTGTAATAGATTTATAAACCTAACCGATTAATACCGATGTTGACTTTGTCTTTAACCGTACTATAGTGAAAATAGGGGTATTAATAAACGATAAAAGCATGATTAAAAGGGAAATTTTTAAAGAATTAGTAAAACACTCGGATAAGCCGGAAATTAGCCTAATTACCGGTCCCCGGCAAGCGGGTAAAACTACCCTGATGCTCTTATTAAAAGAACATTTAGACAAGCAAGGCAAAAAAACTTTATTCTTTAATCTTGATATTGAGAACGACTATCGTTTTTTTTCTTCTCAACAAATGTTGATTAATAAGATTGAGCTAGAGATTGGGAAAAATAAGGGATATATTTTTATCGACGAGATTCAAAGAAAAGAAAATGCCGGCGTTTTTTTGAAAGGACTGTACGACCTCAATCTTCCCTATAAGTTTATTGTTTCGGGTTCCGGCTCGCTTCAGCTTAAAGAAAAAATCCATGAATCGTTGAGCGGCAGAAAAAGAGTTTTTTCGCTATCCACGGTTAGTTTCAGGGAATTCGTGAACTATAAGACCGATTATCGTTACGAAAATAAATTGACCGACTTTTTTGTCTTAGAAAAAGAAAAGACAGAGCATCTTTTGAACGAATATCTGTCTTTCGGCGGTTATCCGCAAGTCGTTTTAGCGGAAGAGAAACAGGAAAAGATAAAAATCTTAGAAGAAATATATCAAAGTTATCTTTTGAAAGACATTTCCTATCTTTTGGGGGTCGAAAAAAAGGAAGCATTTAGCGGCTTGGTAAAGATTTTAGCTTCGCAGGCCGGCCAGTTGTTAAACTATACTGAACTGGCTAACACCTTAAATTTATCTTTGCCCACAGTTAAAAACTATCTTTGGTATTTGGAAAATACCTATATTTTAAAATTGATTAGCCCTTATTTTCGAAACATCAGGAAAGAAATCACCAAAGCGCCTATTTGTTATTTTTCGGATTTGGGCATGAAAAATTATGTTCTTGGCCAGTTTGATAATCCGGGTAGCGGAGGATTGCTTTTTCAGAATTTCGTTTTCCAGCTTTTAGAGAATAATTTTGACTTAAAAACAGAAAACTTAAAGTTCTGGAGGACAAAAGAGGGGGCTGAAGTGGACTTTATTCTAGAAAAAGGAACGGCAACAGTTCCTTATGAGATAAAATACTCTCATTTAAAAGAAGCTAAGATCAGCCGTTCTTTTCGGGCATTTTTGGCAAAATACCAGTCCGAGCAGGTTTTCGTAGTTAATCTTTCTCTATTGGAAAAGACAGAAATGGGTATAACTAAGGTTTTTTTTGTTCCTTACTTTTACTTACTAACAGATAGCCCTATCAACCTAAAAGAATCGGAGAACAAATTCGCCGATATTAAAAAGAAGTACGGCGAGGAAAAATAATATGCCGAGGATTGGTGAAGTAAGAAAATTTATATCGCCGGAAGACCTTAAAGCTTTAACAAAAGCGAGCGATGCAATCAAGGAAGCCGGCGGTGATGAGGAAAAAAAACAAGAAATGATTGAAGCGCGAAAGCTCGTTAAAGAGCAGATTTCGGTTAATGTGGAAAGAGAAATATACCGCAGAGCGGAAGAATTTGGACGTCTTTTACTCGAACTTGTTGAGAAATATGGTTATGCGCCATGGGATGATCTCAGAAATGCCTGTCGGGAAAGGGGGGATTATTTTGTAGATCGATTGAAGCAGGATGAGCGATACTCAATCGTGGCAACAATGATTGGTGGTTTGACAGAAGAACAGCGAGAAATATTTGGAAATATACTTAATGATGTTGAGTTAAGTATTCGTGCAAGAAACAATGTTATCGATTTTGCTCAACAAGAAATTAGAAATAGAAAATATGGGCGTGGACTAACGATGAGTGATCGGGAACATTATGACGAAGCCAGTGACGACGAGCTGGGCGCAATAATATTTCGCAGTTGCAATACACGTAGTAATCCCAAATTCAGTTCTCCTGTTGGAAAAGTTCGCCTATACAGAACAAACAAGTTTTGCGTTCAGTTGAGCGTGGAAGAACAGGAAGATGTACAGACGCTACATGGTCCGCAAGACGATATTAGCAATAAAGATACGCAAAGCGGAAAAAAAATGCTAGGTGGATTTATGGCGAGAATAAAGAGATTTTGTAATCCGGAAACCGGCAAATTAATAGATGCTACAGCGCTAATTGTTGCGTATAACCCGACAAGCGAGATCCTACAGGACTATGATTCAATCGAGAAGATCGAAGAACACGAGAGGGGACATCTTCTAAATTATATTGTGCAGTCATCGTTTAGGCCACATTCAGAAAAAATACCTGAACGGCAACATATATCCGAATATCGGGATATAAGACATGGCATTATAGAGTTGCCGGTTATTGAAAAGGCTTATAGTCAAAGCGCGGATAAAGAAAATCAGCTTCAAGAATACCGCAGACATCTTAGCCGGCTAAAAAGGTATTTCTTCGAGAAAACGAGAGACGAACTATTGGCCGATTATCGAGCAAGGGGTAATTTCTCGTATATTAGAAATCTTGTAATACCTGAAGATGAAAAAAGTATCAATGTTTTTTGTTACTATTATGATAACGAATTTGTTGGCAGGATAGCCAATATCCCGCCACAATTAATAAGGGAGATACGGAAAAGCCAAGAAGAATATTTACAAGCGATAACAAGGCAAGTAGCAGCGGCCGAAAGAGTGCTTATGATAATAGATCAATTACCAAAAAGCGCACAACTAAAGGGTCAGTTTTATGCAATTCTGCAAGATACAGCGCTCTATAATTGGGAGGATCGCCTAAATTATCTTTATCGCGAAGAAGTTGCTCCGACTAGCGTGGCAATTGAAAAACAAGCCCAGGGCCAAGCAGCAAGTCAGCAAAGGTCACCCCGGTTATTGTTTGCGAAAATTGCAGAACGCTTTAAGAGACCTCGAAAATAGCATAAAAATTATTATTATGCCGAGGATTGGTGAAGTAAGAAAATTTATATCGCCGGAGGACCGGGAAGCGCTGGTCAACTCCTCTCAAGAGGTTAGGGAGAATCAGGACGACCCGGAGAAATTAGCGGCGGCAGAAGAAAACAAGTTGTCCTTAAGGGAGAGAATCAGCGAAAAAATGTGGCAAGAAATTTACCGGCGCGGAGCGGTTTTCGGCGATGAACTTCTTGATAACTATCAACGCATCGGCGACTTGCCTTGGAAAGATATTTTATTGATGCTCTCGGCCTCAGGCGTTCCCGACGAATTAAAAGAAAGGTATCCGATAATTGCCGAGCGTGTTGAAGGAATGACGGAAATACAAAAAAGACTATTCT
>JAZDOL010000080.1:0-7647 GCA_043798775.1 bacterium
CTTTTTTAATTACTTCCGCTCCCTCTCCGCCACGACCGATTAATAGTCCCGGACGAGCGCTTGAGATAATAATATTAATCTTCCGAGGGAATCGTTCGATTTCTACCTGATCAATCCCTGTGCCTCGTTTTTTCTTTTCGAAATACTGCCTGATTGCCAGATCTTCTTTCAAGTATTCCGCGAAATTATTTTTATAAAAACCACGGGCGCTCCAGTCAGCCGTTTCTCTCATGCGAAATGATTTTGGATGAACCCTATGTGTCATATTGAAATCGGATATTTGTCTTTAGATTGATTTCCGACGAAATATTTTACCTGGATTATTTGTTCTCATTCTGTTTTTCTTCCGCATATGAGACACCCTTATGGCAACTTTTGTTTTTCCTTGCGCTTTCTTAACTTTTTCCGAAACTATTTTTTCTGCTTTTTCTTGAGCAACAACCGGTAACTTACTATCTTGAGACAAATCCTTCACTGTTTCAAGAATAATCGTCACGTGAGAACTTCTTTTTTTTATAAATGATGCGGTTCCACGAGCGCGAGCGCGAAATTTTCGTTGCTTATGTCCCTCATCAACAAATATTTTTGCAATATATAGATTATTTTCATTTAGACCAAAATTATTCTTGGCGTTACTAATCGCCGAATCCAAAAGTTTCAAAATTGGCAAGCATCCTTTCTTTATCGTAAACCGCAGAAGACCTTGGGCTTCTTGTGTTCTTTTTCCGCGAATCAATTCCGCGACCAAGCGTACTTTACGCGGAGCGATTTTCAATTCTCTTAGTTTAGCAATAACTGGCATAATGTAGAGGAACTGATTATTTCTTATATCTGTCGTGAATTATTTTTTTGCCGCCTCCTTCACCTTTACAATGTCCTTCTGTTCAACCTTAGATTCCATGTTTTTCTGCATCTTGCCACCGTGTCTTTGAAATTTTGTTGATGGTGAAAACTCTCCCAACTTGTGACCAACCATTTCCTCGTTGACCAATACAGATATAAATTGTTTTCCGTTATGAACACCAAAGGTAAACCCAATCATTTCTGGGGTAATCGTTGACGAACGAGACCAGGTTTTGACTATCAATTTCGGATCTGGTCTCTTCCCGGCAATTTTCTTCAGAAGCCGGTCGAATACAAATGGTCCTTTTTTTAAACTTCTTGACATGGATATTGCTTTCTTTATTAGCTTTTTCTTAGACTACCTTTCGCTTTACTTATTCTTGCTTCTTCTTTGCATTATATATTTACTGGTCCACCTTTTCTTGTTGCGAGTTTTAACGCCTCTCGCCGGCTTACCCCAAGGAGTTTTCGGATACTTCATTCCGATACCAGTGCGCCCCTCGCCACCACCATGCGGATGGTCCACGGGATTCATTACTGTTCCCCTAACCCGCGGGCGAATTCCCATATGTCGCGTTACCCCAGCCTTCCGACGATTTTGATAACGATGTTCCGGATAAGAAACGGCTCCGATTGACGCATAGCATTTTGCCGATACTTTCCGAATTTCCGTTGAAGGCATTTCTAAGTTAACAAATCCTCCCTCTGAAGACAATACCTTAGCGCCACTCCCAGCGCTTCTCACCAACACTCCTCCACAATTCGGCTCTAATTCGATATTATAAACACTAACGCCAACGGGAATATTTTTTAACAACATTCGATTCCCTGGCTTAATCTCTCCTGCTTCATTTGTAACGATTTCGTCATCAACTTTTAATATTCCTGGCGCCAACACATAGCACCGCTCTTTGTTTGGGTATTCGATAAGGGCGATAAATCCTGTTCGAAACGGATCATATTCCATAGCAATCACCTTCCCGGGAATACCGATCTTATTTTGTTTAAAATCGATGATTCGATACATCTTTTTAGCGCCACCTCCCTTGTGGCGGGTGGTTATCCTTCCCGATGTTGCTCTCCCAACTCTTCTTTTCAACGCAATAGTCAGCCTTTTTTCTGGCTCTTTTTTTGACAATATTTTTCGCGGTGATATTTTCTTTTTCGTCTTCATTTTATTCTATATTTAGTACCTATCTGTGACAGCAAATCGTTTTAACGCGCTATTATTTCAATTTTTTGCCCTTCTTTAACTGTGACTACCGCTTTTTTATACCCTTGGCGCCATCCGATATGTTTTCCGATGCGTCGTTTCTTCCTGGGAATATTTGCGATATTAACCGCCAAAACATCAACATTATAGGTAACCTCTACCGCCTTCTTTACTTCGTTTTTTGTGGTATCTGGGGCAACCTTGAAAACATATTGATTATTTTCTGCCTGATCGGTAGATTTTTCTGTTAAAATTGGGGCCATTAGAACGCGATACGCGCTCTTATTAATAACCATTCCTCCCCTTAAGGGCTTTTTTACTTCAACAGAAATTCCTTCTGCCTCTTTCACGGATGGATTATTGGCCGTTTGCGTCTTTTGTTTACCACTTTTCTCCTTTTCTCGTTTCGCGCGCGCATTCAAGGAATTGGCCACTTTTTGCTTATCCTGTTTGTTCTGTTTGTTTTTTAAAAAATCAAATACCGCCATATTATTTTACCAAACGATCACTGATAGTTTTAACTGCTTTCTCTTCAAAAATGACACTATTTGAGCTCACAAGATCGATTACATTCATTTCCATTGCGGTTGTGATCTTGATCTTCTCGATATTTCTTGCCGCCAATCGAATCATTTCGTTGCTGGAATCTAACACGAAAAGAAGATTTCGGTTCGCAACTTTCTTGTTTTTATCAAAAACGCCAATCATCGCTTTCGCTATTTCGACGAACAACTTTGTTTTTTTGTCCTTTACTGATAGCTGGTCAACAACAATTAGATTATTATTACTCGCCTGATAGGATAAAAGCATTTTAAGCGCCGAATGACCAACCTTTTTGTTAATCTTCTTTTTGAAATTTCTATCGGTTGCTGGCGCAAATGTTACTCCGCCACCCTTCCACAAAGGAGATCTTATCGATCCTTGCCTGGCGCGACCCGTTCCCTTCTGACGCCACGGCTTTTTCCCGCCACCAGAAACCTCTCCTCGTCCTTTTGCTTTAGCAGAAACCTGGCGTCGGTTAGATAAGCTAGAGACAACGACTTCGTTTATAAGATCGGTGTTCGGCTTCACTTCAAAAATTTCTTTTGGCAAAGTCATCTGTCCCGACTCAATTCCCTCCTGATTGTAAACCGTAATTTTCATTGATGATTGATTATTTGGTATACCCGCAGTCCCTCGGGTCTGAAGCTCGGGATCGATGACTTGCCGCGGGGAACTAAAATAATGAGGATTCCAAAGGAGGTTACTCCTTTGGTCGCTCTGCGGGGTTTAATGCCTCGCTGAGCGAAATACCTTAAAAAAATATGCAATCTACTATCTAGCTACTAATTCAAGAAGCCCGCCGTTAATTCCCGGAATCGCGCCCTTAATAGAGATGATCCCCATCCCTAAATCTATTTTTTCAACCTTGGCGCTTTTTATTGTTACCCGATCGGTTCCCATTCGTCCCGGCATCTTCTTTCCCTTGATAACTCTTTGTGGAAAAGACGTCCCCACAGAACCAATTGTTCTTTCTTCGTGTTTAGTTCCATGGGAAGCATTTCTACCGTGATGACTCCACCTTTTCACGACTCCCTGAAATCCTTTTCCTTTAGAA
The DNA here is from genome assembly GCA_043798775.1 of bacterium. GTDB lineage: Bacteria > Patescibacteriota > Minisyncoccia > Minisyncoccales > GWA2-46-15 > CAZUEG01. The sequence continues at coordinate 3,654 of JAZDOL010000080.1, forward strand.
ACGCCGGATATTTTAATTTTTTCCCCGATAACAAATGTTGAAGCATTAATTATATCGCCGGGTTTCATCTCTTTGTCTATCACGTCATTGCCCTTAACGCGGAATTCTGCAACATGACGATACTCCTTGCCTTTCATGGTTTTTTTTACTTTTCTCTCTTTTTGTTTTCCGAATCCCACCTGAACCGCGTCGTATCCGTCAGATTTCTTTGTTTTAATCGTCAAAACGACACAAGGTCCAGCTTGAACTAAAGTCACTGGCACTATCTTGCCCTCTTCGTTAAAAACTTGCGATGATCCAATTTTCTTTGCCAGTATGAATCTCATAATCTTGAACGACTCTAATATAATAACTTCATCCTACAACCTATTATAATGTGAATATTAGTTCTCAATTGAAAGCCGGGCGATGCCCGGCTTTCCTGTGGCTAAAAATACGAGGGATCTTCGGTATTTGTACCGAAAGAAACCATAAGCCATCAAACCGGTGCTTAAAAACGACTTGAAATAACCACTACATCTTGATTTCGATATCAACGCCAGTTGGCAAGGTAAGGTTCGTTAAGGCTTCAATCACTTTCTGGCTTGGATTCAATATATCAACCAATCGCTTGTGAACCCGCATTTCAAATTGTTCCCGCGCATCTTTGTGAACGAACGAAGAACGATTTACGGTATACTTTCGAATCTCGGTTGGTAATGGTACTGGTCCAGAAACCTCAACTCCGTACCGCAAAGCGGTCTCAACGATCTGTCTAGCGCTATTGTCGATAACCTTATTATCATAAGCGCGCAACTTGATCCTTAAGCGCGACTTCTCTTTAGGCCCTTCAGTTGTGTCTTCAATTTTCTTTGCCATCTTCGTTTCGTTACTTAAAGAACTATCCGATTCAATGATTAGAAGCGATTATTTAATAATTTTAGTTACTATTCCCGCGCCAACTGTCTTGCCACCCTCGCGAATCGCGAAGCTTTGTTTTTCTTCAAGCGCCACTGGAGCAAAGAGTTTGACATTTAAACTCACGGTATCTCCCGGCATTACCATTTCCATTCCTTCGGGTAAAGTTACCTCCCCTGTCACATCAGTGGTACGGATATAGAATTGCGGTTTATACCCCTTGAAAAATGGGGTATGACGCCCACCTTCTTCTTTGGCCAAAACATAGATATCTGTTTCGAATTCAGTGTGAGGAATACTTGTTCCTGGTTTTGCCAATACTTGCCCTCTTTCCGCCTGTTCTTTTTCTATCCCTCTTAACAAAACGCCGACATTGTCTCCAGCGCGCGCCTCGTCAAGCATTTTTCTAAACATTTCCATTGAAACGGCAACTGATTTCATTGTTGGTCTTAATCCCACTAATTCAACTTCATCGTTCGGATGCAATACCCCTCTCTCAATTCTTCCGGTAACAACGGTTCCTCTACCGGGAATAGTCATTACGTCCTCAATTGCCATCAAGAATGGTTTTTCAATATCTCTTACTGGTTCGGGAATAAATTCATCAACGGACTTCATTAACTCGATAATCGGCAATGCTGCCGGATCATCAGCCGATGTCGCTTCAAGCGCTTTAAGGGCCGAACCACGGATGATCGGCGTCGTGTCGCCCGGATAATTGTATTTCTTCAGGAGTTCGCGAATTTCCGATTCCACCAGATCAATAATCTCCGGCTCGCTAACCATATCCACTTTATTCAAGAAGACAACCATTGCCGGCAATCCCACCTGACGCGCCAAAAGAACATGTTCTTTTGTTTGCGGCATCGGGCCATCGGGAGCAGAAACAACAAGAATCGCTCCATCCATTTGAGCGGCGCCGGTAATCATATTCTTAATATAATCGGCATGACCCGGGCAATCGATATGAGCATAGTGTCTTTTTTCGCTTTCGTACTCCAAGTGAGAAACGGAAATTGTAACTCCGCGGGCCTTTTCTTCTGGGGCCGAATCGATTTCGTCAACATTTCTCTTGTCGGCGCGATAACCTTTCAGCCCCATAATTTTCAAAATCGCCGCTGTTAACGTGGTCTTACCGTGATCGACGTGACCGATGGTGCCGATGTTTAAGTGCGGTTTCGACCGCGAAAACTTTTCTTTTTCTGCCATATTTTTTTATAAACTGCTTATCCCTAATATTCTACGAAAATTAGGGGCTTTATAAAACTTTTATTCTTAATAAATACTTAATAATTATTTACGGTTATCATCTATTCTATTTATTTTTTGAAAATAGTCAAGGATTTTTTATCTAAACAATCGGCCGGTCTATTTCTATCGCCGTTTCCCATCAATAATCTCTTGGGCAATATTTGCCGGAACTTCTTCGTAACTATTAAACTCCATCGTGAATGTCCCCCGACCCTCGGTCATACTCCGAATCGCCGTCGCGTATCCAAACATTTCCGACAGCGGCACTTTCGCGTCGATTACTTTCATATTCAGTCGGTTATTTGTCTCTTCAATTCTTCCTCTTTTTGAAGACAAGTCACCAATCACATCGCCAAAGAAATTCTCCGGAATAACAATCTCTAATCTCATTATTGGTTCCATAATTATCGGCTTGGCTTTGCGGCATGCCTCCTGAAAGGCCATCGATCCGGCAATTTTAAACGCAATTTCTGACGAATCAACTTCGTGGAAAGATCCGTCATATGCTGTCGCGCGAATATCCACAATTGGATAGCCGGCAGATATTCCTTTGCCAACTGCCTCTTGGACGCCTTTTTTAATTGCCGGAATATATTCTCGAGGAATGGCTCCTCCGTGAATATCATCGATAAACTCAAAACCCTCTCCGCGTTCTCTCGGTTCAACTCTCAACCAAACATCGCCATATTGCCCTCGCCCGCCTGACTGGCGAACAAACTTGCCTTGAGCTTCGGCAGTCGCTTTAATTGTTTCCTTATAGGCTACTTGAGGACGACCAACATTGCTTTCTACTTTAAATTCCCGACGCATTCGATCAACAAGAATATCTAAATGTAGCTCTCCCATTCCCGATATAATCGTATCGCCAGTGTCGAGATCTCCCTTAACTCTAAACGTCGGGTCCTCTTCTGATAATCTCTTTAAGGCAATTCCCATTTTTTCCTGATCCGCTTTTGTTTTCGGCTCAACCCGAATCGAAATAACCGGTTCTGGGAAAGTGATTTTTTCAAGAAGAATCGGGCTTGATTCATCACAAAGAGTGTGGCCGGTAAATGTTTGTTTTAAACCAACAGTAGCAGCAATATCGCCGGTATAAATTTCTTCAACTTCTTCTCGGTCGTTGGCATGCATTCGTAGAATACGGCTGATTCTTTCTCTTTCGCCAGTGGATGCGTTAAGAACATAGGAGCCCTTGGTAAGAGAGCCTGAATACACGCGAAAATATGTTAACGAACCAACAAAAGGATCGGCGGCAATCTTAAATGCCAACGCGCAAAATTTTTCGCCGTCTTCCGCTTTTCTTTCCAAGGACGCTCCTGTTTTTAAATCCAATCCCTTAATTGATGGCAAATCCATAGGACTCGGCAGGTAATCAGCAACCCCGTCAAGCATTAATTGAACGCCGGTATTTTTTAAAGCTGATCCGCAGAAAACTGGCACGAGACGATAGGCCAACACCGCTTTACGCAAAGTCGCCTTGAGGTCGCTAATCGAAATTTCTTCTTTATTCATAAATCTGCTTAATAGCGTTTCGTCTTCGGTAACAATTTTTTCCACCGCTTTTTGTCGCCACTCTTTGGCATAATCAACAAGGGTTGCGGGAATATCTTCCTCTTTAACAATTTGCCCAAAGTCGCCTTCAAACCGATACGCTTTCATTTTTAACAAATCAATAACACCGGAGAAATTGCTTTCCGATCCGATCGGCAATTGCACGACAACAGCGTTAGGAGTCAGTTTTTGCCAAATCGAATCAACGTCTTTTTCAAACGATGCCCCTGTCCTATCCATTTTATTAACAAAACAAATTCGTGGCACATTAAACTTGTCCGCTTGTCGCCATACC
>JAZDOL010000020.1:0-11689 GCA_043798775.1 bacterium
CATTATAGCAATCTTGCTTAATATCCATTATAGCAATCTTGCTTAATATCCATTATAGCAATCTTGCTTAATATCCATTATAGCAATCTTGCTTAATATCCATTATAGCAGACCTCTCAATGCTACGCCCGTCACCACGGCATAGCTGGGGCCGATATCTTTGATTGCCGGTTCAAGAACTGACGGATAGTTAATATTTTTAAACGGATTGGCAATTTCGATCTCTTTCTTTAAGCGATCTGATAAGTATTCCTTAAGCCCTGGCAGAAGCGCCGATCCTCCGGCGATGATTATTTTGTTTATCTCTTTCACTTCAAGCTGATAATAATCATGGATAACTTTATCAGTCTCGCTGGCAATGATATCGATTAGGGGCATTAATGTTTTTGCCAAATTCATCTCTGACGAACGTACTCCGTGTCGTCTTTTCATCCGCTCCGCTTCTTCGTAGTTAACGTTTAGCGTCTTCGATAATACTCTTGTTAATTCATTCCCCGAAATATCGAAGCTATGGCTTTCTCTAAGCTGTCCGTTGTCAACAATACTCATTGTTGTTGTTTGCGCTCCCATATCGATTATTCCGATCGTTTCGGTAATTCCTTGAGCAACCGATCTTGCCAAGCCAAAGACCTCCGCCTCTAACGCGTTAACCTTCAGTTCTGCTAATTTCCCCACTTCTTCGTACTGATTTATGACCTCATGGGGCACAGCAACCATCAAAATCTTAATCTCGTCCTTCGCCTGATCCAAACCAGCGTCACCGATTATTGACCAGTCCAGAACAACTTCTGATAATGGTAGGGGAATATGCTGTCGCGCCTCAAAACGGACTGCCATGGGGATTTCTTCTTTGGTCATCGGTGGCAACTTGAACGATGTAAAGAAACTGGAAAAGTCGGGAATAGAAAAGATTGCTTCTTTGGTTGCAATTTGAGCGTTTTGATAAATATCCTTAATTGCCGAAGCTAGGTCGTAACTCGACAAAACAATCGCCCTTTGCTCTTTGTTTCTCAGCGGATCTCTGTAAAGAGACTTCATGCTTGTCTCGCCGTAATTCTCCAGCCGAACCCGCCCACCGTCACTGGACAGTTCCACAATTTTGATAGAGGAAGTTCCGATATCAATACCGGTAAACCTTTTAACGCTATTTTTGAATGGGGACCAAGTCATTATAGATTGAACAGGATCGTCGTTACGTATCCTACCTCACATTATACGACAAAACTAATTAGAAGTAACCCGTTTTTTCTTTAATATACTATAATACCATAATAATCGTAGCAATAAACGAGCAGTCAATTTTAAATGACAATTTCCAGCATCAAAACAATAATTCTTGATCTTGTTTTTCCAAAGATATGCTTCGGTTGTGGCAGGGAGGGCGCTTACATATGCGACGACTGTGTTGCTGTTATTGATATATCCCGTTACCGATATTGCTTGTGCTCCAAACCGGCCAAGACAATTGAAGGAGGGAAGTGTCATTTCTGCCAAAGCAATAAACTCGACGGAATACTGTCTCCGGTATCGTACGAAACAGCGCTGGTGAAAAATATTGTAAAGAAATTCAAATACGAACCGCTAGTCAGGGGATTATCTAAAGAGTTGGCATCAATAATCGACAGTCATTTCAAACTTCTTGACGATTCGCCTAACTTTTCCGGCTTCGTGATAACAGCAATTCCTATGGACAATAAACGGTTAAGATGGCGCGGATACAATCAAGCAGAGGAGCTGGCAAAAGCGATAGCAACCACCATGGGATTGAAAACCGATTTTCGTGTCCTAAAAAAGATTAAATCGAATCTCGTTCAAGCCGATTTAGATAAAAACCAGCGAAAAGAAAATGTCAGAGGAATATTTATGTGTCTAAATAAAACAGAGGTGAAGGGAAAAAACATTTTAATAATCGACGATATCTATACGACCGGGGCAACAATGGAAGAAGCAGCAACCGTTCTCAAAGAAGCTGGCGCTAAAAAAGTATGGGGAGTTGTTTTTGCCCGCGGTTAAGCAATTTTCGATAAATCACCATTAATGACCATCGGCATCATTGCCAAAAGTTCTTCTTTATAGGACATATCGGGAATCTGGTTCAGGAGAAAGATCTTTTTCTTCAGATAAAAAGCGACTCCTATTTCCAAGAAAGTATTACCGCCGATATAGCCGGAAATGTTGTTTTTGTCGTAATTCAAAACCAGAATCGCGTCGGATTTGTTGATTTTATCGAAATATTCGCGAATCCGCCTTTCTTTCTCCTGCCAAACCCAGACTTCACCATCTTTAGCCGATTTTCTAATAGCGTAATAGTCTTTTACGGAAATCATCTTGCCGTCTTTGTCCTGAATCTCCAGGGGCGGTATTTCTGCCGAATGATTTTCTTTTTCCAATTCGTTTTTTACTTTTACCATTTCGTCGATAAAAGCAATACTCCCGCAGATTGTGATTTTCATAGTTTACTAACAGACATAATTATGATAATCGTTTTATGAGTTCTTCTTCAAACCGACGGCTGCCGCAGAAAACAATTGATTTCATGTTTATTTGGTTAGTTTACTTCAATCTCATAAACCGTGAGATTTTTTGGTTCGTTAAGACCCTAACGGTCGCAATAAATATTTTTTCGATGTGCTTAGCAACAGCTTGCGGATCAATTTTATTGTCGTATTGCTTCAAATAAATCGCATAATACTCGGCGGCCCAAATGTCGCAAGAAAGAATCCCTAGTAATGGTAACTCATCCTGATCGACGGAAAAACCTTGTTTGTAATTCAAAACTGCCATCTTTGCTTGGTGTTCTTCAAGGTAATGAAGAACTTCTCCGCCACGTTCACTGACTCTTAACAATCTATCAACCGACTTAATCGCCTCAACCGCGCACACTTTTTTTGGAACTGTTTCTACCAGTCTCGCATAACCACAACCTAATCCTTCGTGTTTACTGTCGATATGGTCATCGATGTGGGCCGAAATCGGAATACTTACCCTACTAATCATTTCCCAAGCATCCTCTTCAGAATAACGATAAAGAGCCTTTATCGCATCGACCAAGCTATAGGTCGCTCCTGGTAAATTAACCGGATTCGTTTGGTTTTTTTCCTTAACGTTTCTTTCGTCGATACATACTAAACGAAAGATATTTGCTGGAGTTAATAAACTATATAGGTCGATAGTTTTGATGTTTGTCGTAGCCATATAATTAAGCTTGATTTATTATTATTCACTGGCTTAAAGTTTTTATATCTTTGATAAGCACTTCTTTATTTACGCCATGATACAAAGCAACCGCCGGATGATAAAGAGGAATAATCCGAATTGTACCGTAACTGGCGTTTCCCGTAAATATCTTGCCGTGGATTTGAGAAATTGATTTTAGTTCATTTTCCAGCCCGTATTTCTTCATAATGTAAGCCATGGAAAATCTTCCCAAAGTGGCAATTGTTTTTGGTTGGATAATTTCGATCTGGCGGTCCAAATATGGGGAGTATAAATCAATTTCTTCCGGCTGGGGGTCGCGATTTTCCGGAGGGCGGTCTTTAACAACATTGGTTATGTAAACATCCTCTCTTTTTAACCCGATAGACCCAATAAGTTCGTCAAGAATTCTCCCCGAGGCGCCACAAAACGGCCTTCCTTTAAGAGCTTCGTTCATTCCTGGCGCTTCGCCAATAAACATTATTTCTGCAAAATGATTTCCCTCGCCAATAACCGGAAAATAATGATTACCAATACGGTACTCATAAAGCGGCGATTCTTTCAAGCCGACTATTTCTTCTTTTATTTGTCTCAACTTTTCCGTCCGGTCGTCTGGTATATCAGCCATATTGTTCTCGATATAGTTATCTACATGATTAGGCACCTAAGGCGGATTGGCAATAATGTTTATTAACTTCATTTTGTTTATTCCCAAATGCCGGTTACAGAGTTATACATTGTACAACCGAAACCCAATACCAGCCGGCAAAGCCCTACGTGAACCGCCCCGCCATTAGGAGGACAGTAATAAGTAGTCCAACCGGGATAATGGCCGCAGTGCATCAATCTCCCATTATATGAATTATATGCGTATATCAGATTTGCTTCTCCGCTAACCCATACATATTGATACCAAACCCATTCTCTAGGAGATTGCGGCCAAATTCCGTAGCTTGATCCCAAAGTGCAAATATCATTTGTTGGCTTAGTCGGAGAATTAGGAATGGTCACTTTTCCTCCTTCAGCATCGCACAACTGAATAGCTCTCGCTAACTGGCTTCCCGTGGAAAAAGCTGCCGTATCTTTTGCTTTGTCTACCGCCCCTCTTAAGCTCACTAAAACGATTGACGACAAAAGGCCAATTATCGCTATGACAACCAAAAGTTCGATAAGAGTGAACCCTGAAGTTGCCACGACCGAATGGCTGGTTTTTGCAATATCATTGTGACGCAAACGGCAGTTTGTCATAAAGTTGACCAACTATTTTGTTATTTAAGGAACCACCATGGGGGGAGGAGTCACTTCGGGGGGAATGTCTCTGAATATTTCTGTGCCCGGCATCCCCGGTTTAAGAGGTTTTTCTTTATCACCGGAAAGCAATAATAGCGCTATAACAATTGCCATGACCGCAAAGCCGACCATGACATAGCTTGCCTGCTTTTCGTTTTTTATCAATCCGCCCGAATATTTAATTATCCATTGGATGATTTTTGGGGTACCTGGTAAAAATATTTGAGCAGGTCGCTGTTTCCCGCCTTGGAATTCTATACCACTGTCGGAACTTTTTAACCTACCACTCAAATCTATTGATTCATCATTTTTATCACCTTGATTCATAGGATTTATGAAAATTAATTTACTGTATTTTGTGTGAATAATTTGTAATTTGGAAAAATGGCATCGCATTCTTTTGGCGGACTGCGTCCGCCAAAATCCTATGGCTTAGCAGCTTTGATTAAGACGCTATTGATTCTCCCGTAGTTCGTCCGGTTAGTTGTTTATGATTTCTATTTGTCAAAAAATTTCTGCCGCTTACCACCATTTTACCTGTTTTGGCTTCTAATTCCAACCGCCCGTTTTTAGCAATTCGCCCGCCCTTTTTAGCCGGAACCTTATTTTCCTTCAATCCTTTGGTTTCCATAGTTTCAGCAATTTGGCGGGTAGAAAGCTCGGCCAAAGCCGTAAAAATCAACTCTGCGTCTGACATATGATCGCGTAAATTTTCTCTCCGCAAGTTTTTCAAATTTTTATGTTCCCTTACCGTCAAATCGCTCCATTCTTGATGGATAATATTAGTCAAAATTGCATATTCTTTTTTCTCTTTCACTTCATTATCTTTCCAGTAATCCGTGAGTTTATTGCGAATTTCCTGCCCCATCATTCTTTGTTGAATCCATTTTTGATCCCGACCCATTTTTTGCCAATAATCACGGGAGCGATTGAGCGCCTTCTCTGGATCGTTTATTTCTTCTATTCTTTCATAGCCAACCCGCGCCAACCAAAGTTTAATCGGCTCGGCTTTTTTACTCGGGATTGACTGAATCAGCCGTAGCAATATTTCCGTATCGGCCACATCGGTCTTATAATATTTGCCATCGGAGGATTGGAGTTTCGGTTGGTTACATTTTGTGACCAACTCGCTTCCTTCTCGTTTTAGACGATTTTTAAGAGTGGCCCAATAACTTTTAGCTTTTTTGAAGTCGGCTTGCTCAATCAAAATAGCGACAATATCAATTACGGAAAAGAACCATTTTTCTTGTTTCTTGTCCCAAATCCGGCGAATTTTTTGACCTTTAAAAATAGTTAAATTCTTTGGTTGGTTTTCCATATTTTTATTTTATTACTGATACCCAGACCCTTGGCGGGCTGCGTCACGCCGTAGCTCGCCGCTTCGGCGAGCGAAGGCGGAGGGAGCAGGATTCGAACCTGCGATAGGCTTTTGACCTACAATGGTTTTCAAGACCATCCCGTTCAACCACTCCGGCATCCCTCCATCTCATGGTTTTCTGGTATTAAATACTAACAATACCGCTCCAAAAATGATACACCCAAGACATATCAAGTAAAAGAGAATATCGGCAACATTCGATAATCCCACTCCATTTTGTAAATTGAAAATCAGGTCGATTACCCCCAGAAATGTCATCTGTCCCCCGGCGAATATCGATAATTGCCGATGGATATTTTTACGGTACGCCCACGGGCTCATCGAAAGAACTAAAACGATCGCTAACGATAAATCGGCAAAGGGAAATGCCCGCTCGTGAATTGCCTGGCACTCTGATAGTCCTAATAGGTTAAAGTCCGGACTATCGCTAATAAATATCGTCCAGAATACAACTCCGCTTAAGATAGCGATAATTTTTATTGCGTTAATAATCTTGTCTGTTTTGTCTGTCATTGCCATTTAGCTATTGATAAAATTTACGATTAATTTGATGATGATATCTTTTTGCGCCGGATCGCTCTCGGCAGTAAGTAAAGTTAAGGCAACGAGCATATCATCATTAATTTTTTTCTCGCCGTTGGCTTTGAATAAAATCCCATTCTTTACCAGATATAGGATAAACAAAAAGGAGGCGATTCTTCGGTTTCCATCAATAAATGGGCGGTTCTTAACGATTAGATACAACAAATTGGCGGCCTTTTCTTCAATGATATTTTCCTTGAGCGATCCTGTTAAAATGTCCATAATTTTTTTAAAGCCGTTTTCTCTTTCCGAACCGAATAAATTACTAGCTTCCTTGCGGTTTATCAAGTCGTTTTTCAGCTCGCCAATCGCCATTTTCGCGAAATCATAATCAAAAATCGACTCTTTCCTTTCAATCCTGCCGCTTAGCTTCAATTCCCGATTGTCGTATTTCTGAATAAGAATCCATGATTTTGCGTACTCGGTGATTACTTTTAGCAGACCGTTCCCCTCTGGTTCGGTTAATTGTCTCATTTTTACTATTTTGGCGATCAATTTGACGGCTTGCTCCAAGTCGGCCAATTGTTTTTCCTTGGCATTTAGTAATTGTTTTCGATTTAAGGCGTACCCCTTAACGATATAATTTCTCAAAGTATTTGTTGCCCATATTCGAAATTGCGTCGCTTTTTTAGAATTAACACGATATCCAACCGATAAGATTGCGTCCAGACTATATGTTTTTACCGGCTTATCTGAACCACCAATGTGCTTTTTTTGCACATTGCTTTTTTCGCCCAGCTCGCCTGATTTAAAAACATTGTCTAAATGTTTAGTGATTACACTCCGCTCGGAATCGAATAAATAGGCGATTTGCGCCTGGGTTAACCATATCGTATCCTTTCTTAAATCCGCCTCAAGGATTATGTTCTTGTCTTTGTCTCGGTAAATGACAATTTCTCCCTTATTTTCTGAATTATCGACGGGGTTTTTTATAATTGTATTGTTCATCTTGATTGTGATAATTTATCCCGCATTCTGCATTCTACCTTTCACGCAAAAAATAATCAAAAATGGAAATGGGAAAGGATATTTGTCCCGCCAATTGACAGATTGTTATTTTGGATTTGTTTGGTCCGCCGGTTGGCGGATTGGTGCTTGTAACTTGGTCCGCCAGCTGGCGGATTCACCGGATATTGCATCTTTTCTTTAATGCCACGATATCATCACCTATAAGATTAAGATCGTTACTATTATTTAAGTGGTACATTATCGCTTCATCATTTTCCAAATGATCTAATCCTAAGGCGTGTCCCAATTCGTGCGCTAAAACACGAACTAATTGCTGATAGCCATCAAACTGATAAATGTTGATTACTTGACCATCTCGCCCATACTGGTAGGTGCCTTCTTCAAACTCGCCACTATTCTCCCTGCCAATTTGATTAAACTGGGTTACTTTTATATTTAAGGAAGCAACCAAGCGGTTTAATGCTTCAGCAAGCGCGTTAATGTCGTCAACAAGAGCGTTTAAGTTGTTTTTAAGAGCGTTTATTTTATCCGCTTCGGCGCTCAACGCCTCACGCTCGATAGATAGACGAGCGTATTCTTCCTTCGAAGCGCCACCATGACGATTCCAATACGCAACATCTGTCTCGTATTTTTGACTGCGATCGTTAAATACCTTTAATCGTGTTTCAAAATATTGCTTTTGTTGCTCGTAAATAGCTGTCAGGGCATCATATTTTGTTTTTAACATTTCATATGAGGCCTTATCGTTCTCTACCCGTATTCCCATCTTTTCCAGCTTGATTGTTGTTTCTTGGCGATAATCAAATATCAGGTTTATTTTCATTCTTCCTTCCGGAGAATAAACAAAGAGCTGATTATTGGTATGGCTCTCCCAGATTTTTTCCGCGTCAGAAATCGCTCTAAGAAATTCTTCCTTCGATATCCCGAATCGATTATCAAAAGAGCCAATACTATATGTAATCGGCTGACGACAGGGAAGGTATTGATTTTCAAGACGGATAACGATATCGCCAATCGTGTCTTGATAATAAAAACCAAAAACAACTATCGCCGACATGACTAGGGTGACAACCACTGCTTTTCTTATATAACTGGACAATCGGTTACCCATAAACCTTATTTATTTTCCGCGCAATCTCTATTCTTTAAAATATCAATAAACGCTAAGGCGATAATTCCGCCGCCAAGAGCGGTCAGTAATTGGTTTATCCCCATCAGTTGTAAAAACAAAGAGGAAACTAGCGATAATCGGACATATAAAACGGCTGGGAAGAATAAGACAGCAAACTTTGTAATCGCTGATAAAATGACACCAAAAAGTGGGGAAATGCGTTGAACTGCCCACCTAAACACAATAACCATTAGATAGTTTCCCGCCCAAATAAATGGAAGAAAATATATTAAAGAGATGGTCATTGGGCCAAAGATTATTCCCCGCGCCAAAACCCCCAAGCTGGGAAGAATAATTACCGCCGTGGTACTCTTTTTTGATAGCAATCCTGCCGACAAAAAGAGGCAGGCATTAACTACTGTTCCGATAAGCCATTGGGGATGGCCGATAATAAACGGAACGAAAAAAGAGAGTACCGGAAGACCGATACTATATATCCTCATTGCCGACGACGGGATGGCTAATATTTGATTATTTTGATTCTTCATAATTAAGATTTATTATTGATCAACATCACCGGGTAGCCAACTTTAATCAAGTCTTCTTCGTTAACCGTCATACCTAGTTTATCTAGAAAAATAATGCATTTTTGGCGCGCCTGAATTGCATTTTCAAAATTACTCTTTGCTTCAACCTCAACAAAATACCCCAATCCTTTCACGTCATCTACGGCAACCTCAAAATCGCCGCAATTCCAATATTCTCTTTGCTTGTCAACGATAACAATCTTTTTCATGATTATATTAAAATTTGTTCAAAACCTCTGTTCGTTATTTTACAACAATATTAACTTCCCCCAAAGCGTCTTTGACGCTCGGCATAACTGTTAAGCGCCTCACTAAAATCATTTTTGGAAAAATCAGGCCAATGATTTTTAACAAAGTAAAGTTCGGAATAAACTCCTTGCCAAGTTAAGAATCCGGACAAGCGTTGCTCGCCGGATGTACGAATTATTAAATCGGGGTCCGCCAGCCCTTTTGTGTAAAGGTTTTCTGAAATCATTTCTTCGGTAATCTTTTTCGGCTGTCCTTTAATAATCTTATTGAACGCGTCCACCAACTCCTGCCTACCTCCGTAGTTAATCGCTAAATTAAGAGTGCCTACGGTATTATTTTTGGTTAATTCCTCTGCCTGTTTAATCGCTTTCTGAAGCTTACGGGACAGATCTTCGGTTTTACCAATAACCTTAACGCGAACGTTTTCTTTATTAAGCTTCTTAATATCTTTAGTTAAAACAAGAAAAAACAAATTCATCAATAAATCCACCTCTTCTTTAGAGCGCTTCCAATTTTCGGTCGAGAAAGCAAAAAGAGTTAATATTTTCACTCCAACTTCCTTGCACCATTTTAATACTTCTTCGGTCTTTTTGTAACCGGCCTGATGTCCCAAAAACGGTGCCAAACCTTTGGCCTTAGCCCATCGTCGATTACCGTCCATAATGATCCCTACGTGATTGGGTATTATTTCCATGCTTTTATTATACGCCTTCGTTGTAACTCGGCTCTCCTCCGTCGTTTATTTTCCAAAAAGGATTATAGGCAACTTCCCAACGATGAAGCGACGTATATCAATAATCGATTTATCGTAAATCATTTACCAAGAATCGGTAACGACCTATTCACTTGTCTTTTCGACTCGCTAAACGCAAAGCCTTAAAAAAGGGTGATTTTGTGTTTTTGGATAGCGATTTTTTGTTAGCTATAATAGTTGGGTAAAAAATAGTAACGGCGGACCCTGAACCTCCAATCCATTATCTTTAATGGTTTTTCCCGTTAACACAATGTCGACCACACCGTCGATCTCTACTTCTTCGCCGAGATAGGGCATAACCTCGGTTGAGCCGTTCACTCCTACAACTTTCACCATATCTCTACCCATCTTCTTTAAAGCGCTTTTTGTTGTACAAGGAAACGGTGTAGCGATAACTTTTGCTGTTCCTATGGTACTTCTTCTGTCTATCGGGCGGGAGTAATAAACTGGCCACTTCTCGCCGTACATAGTGGCGATCATTTTCGGATTTTTCAAACCAGTTGAAGTTAAGAGCAGTTTCATATTTTATGTCAAGAATCCCGGCCAGAAAAATTCTGCGAATTTCGGAGCAGGGTAGCGACCGACTAATATGTGTTTACTCAAACCAATTGTTCTTCCTAAAAGGGATAATTTTTCGACGTCTGGCTGGGTTGGAGTTTCTTTTACCTCGATAGCAATTTTCTGGTTGAGAATAAAGTCAATCTCTCGGCCGTTTTTCAAACTAAAATAGCGAATCTCGCCATACTGTTTTAGTTGGTTAAAAACCGTATTTTCAAATTGTTGCCCACTTGACAGTTGCGTAAAATTATTAGCCAAACCGGTATCACAAAAATATAATTTCTTCGATTTGACTATTTCCCGATCGCGATTTTTGGTAAAAACGGATATCCGCGAAATTAAGTATGTTTTCTCCAAAAATTCAAGGTAATTACCCAACGAAATCCTAGAGATGCCCGTTAACCGAGATAATTTTGCGTAGTCGAGCCGATTGCCGATCCTAGAAGAAAGCATCTTAATCAGCCCATAAAAATCTTTTTGACGCCTAAATCCAGATAGCCCCAGCACATCAACATTAATATAGGAGCTGATGATATCGGTAAGCAAATCGGACTTTTCTTGTTTAGATTTAGCTAAAACAACTTCCGGAAATCCGCCAAACAAAATATATTCTTCGTAATAATTTTTCAACCGTTCATAGTCGAATTGCTCGAATTTATGATTGAAAGCCGTTTGCCTTAGGGGCAGAAACTTAACGTTCTTAAAGCCAAGAAACTCCCCAAAATTTAAGGGATGAAGCTCAAATATTTTTTTTCTCCCGGCAAGCGAATCACTGAAAAGATTTTTTAGATAAAAAGAACTGGAACCGGTAACGACAAATTTTATATCGTAATTGTCATAGAGGTATTTAATAACACTGGCGATATTTTGGTTTAATTGAATTTCATCAATCATCAAGTAGACCTTCTTCTTAAAATCAATGCCCTGATTCTTCAAAACCGTTATAATCGATTCGTAATTCTTTTCAGAGAACAGCTCTCTATTGTCCATCCTTTCCAGGTCAAAATAGATTTTAT
>JAZDOL010000002.1:0-18152 GCA_043798775.1 bacterium
TTATAAGAACCGCCGGTTCGCTGGTTAACGGCAAGGCATTAATCCAATTATCTTTTGTTATTTTTTTTCCTGCCAAATAACGAATGTCGTATGACAGACCTTCTATTGGGTTGCCATTGCTGTCTGGCGCCGACCATTTCAAGATAACTTTGTTGTCGGTACTATTTCCTATATCCACCGCCAAATCGGTGATTGCTTTCGGCGGCAAATTGGCATAAACGCTATTTTTCGCTTTTGGGGTGCCATTCAATGGATTTCCCTCTGCGTCAAAGCCATTTTTCGTTATTGTGTCGTTGTCTTTCCAACTACTGGCATCTGTGCCATCTAATTGCGGATTAACCCGCTCCATTGTTGCATTATTGCCATTATCTCCGCCGAGCCAATCGCCATCGGACTGATTAACGGTATCAAC
Source organism: bacterium (assembly GCA_043798775.1). Taxonomy (GTDB): domain Bacteria; phylum Patescibacteriota; class Minisyncoccia; order Minisyncoccales; family GWA2-46-15; genus CAZUEG01. The sequence continues at coordinate 413 of JAZDOL010000002.1, forward strand.
TGCCGATCCTTGGCAATTTTTGCTTGGGTATAGAATTAATTGCCCGGGCGAGGCGTTATTCAGCGAAATTGTCGCATCCCATATATCAACAATGCTTTGACCCGTTTCGTCTTTGACTGTGTCTTGATCGTTGCCATATACCAAATATTCTCCCGATTTAATTAATATTGTAGAGTTCCCATCGGCATCGATAAAATTAAGGCACTTACTGGTACCAGCGCCATAAATCGACCAATCCGATATATCGATTATTTTATCCGATATATTAATAAATTCTATCCATTCGTCGCTCGTCGAAGCCACCGTTCCCATCCAAGCAACCTCATTAATTACCAAACCGGTTGGCGCTGTTTCCACGGCGACTTTTAATCCGTCGGTCGGCGACCACCCGCTTTGATTTCCCTCTTTGTCGCGGCCCTTAACTTCAAAATAATATTGATGATCGTATTCACCGGTAAACAAATAGCTTGTTGCTATATCGTATGTTGTTTCTGACGGCTGATACGTCCAATTGGTTTTATCTTCTGAATAGCGAATAATAAACCCGTCCATTCCGCTGGGAGTAACCGTTCCCCCCGAGTCCTCTCCCGACCAGGAAATAGTGAACGATGGCAGAAATTGAGTGGCGTTAATCGACAAAAAAGACACTGCTGGCGCAGTAGTGTCTTTTACTAATGGGTCATTGTTTGGTAAATCGTTAGATCCCGATTGGCTTTGGTCGCTGGTCTTAGTAATGGCAATCTTTATCGAATCGCCAAGGGAATTAATAATCGTTGGTTCGCTATTAATAATAAAATCGGTTTCGTTGTTGTCGCTATCTGCCGGCTTGCCATTAACGCCATTTGTTCGTTTTAAGGACTGGTCTGTTTTTAGCCCGCCGGTTAACACTTTTCCTCCCGCTTCGGCGGCATTGCTCGGCGGTTGTTTCCTATCCGCGCCGCAATCAGACGGCAAACATTCGCCCCAGGCAAGGCGATCTTTAACGCTGCCACTTCCGTCGGTAATAATTACCCCGCTTGTACCGCTTAATTGAGCGGAAAATGTCGCATCGGAAGAAATTCCCGAAATACTGCCCGCCGTTAAGAGAAAATATCCGCCCACGGGAATCTTTTTTCTTGACCAGACAATTTTTTTAGCGGTCGCTTTGTCTGCCGAATCAACCAGCTTTAACTTGAAATTGTCATCGCTTAAGGTAATTTCTTTATCGGTTGGATTATAAAGAGTAATATACTCATTTGCCGAACTGGTAATTCCACTCGCCACCTCGCTAATCAAGACCAACGGCAACCCGGTATCAACAACCGTTTCCGCGCCAGATTGTCCCGACGAGCTACTTACAGAACCGCCGCTTGGCCCGCTAACATAATAAATCGATCCGTAACTATTTTCTCTTTTTGGAGTGCCATTGCTGGCATTGCTTGTTTGCCAATCGCGGTTACTGCGTCTTTCTATTGTCTGCTTCGTTTTTTTGTCTCCTCCCAACCAGTTTGGGCTGGCAATCACTTTATCACGAATTTGGCACTGATTATCGAATAAATATAATTCTTCATCGGTATCGTTTAGCCGGCCGGTATAAACCCGATCGGCTTTAATTTCAGGAACCGCGTCGTCGTTCGACCGCTCTAATAAATACAATCCCGATGGAGGTAGTTTTTCGGCGCCGAATATTATTTTAATTTGCTTGCCCCTATCTAATAACTGCCACCCGTTAAGGTTAATTTCCCGGCTGGAAACATTTTTTAACTCAATCCATTCGTTATCGCCGCTAACAATCGTTCCCATCCACGCCACCTCGTTGATAATCACCGAGCTGGCCGATACTAACTGACTATCAAACGAACAAATTACCGGTTCTGATGGCGGAGCGCTTTCTTCCGGCGGATTATTTACGACGGCTGTTTTTGGCTGACTTGAGTTAGCCTCTTCTTTGGCGTTTTTTAACGCTTCGCTAAATTCATCTATTCTTTGAGTAACGACACTCAATTGATTAGAATTGTCCTGATTATTGATCGCTTCTTGTAGTGTTTTTGCCTTTTCTTCGATATCTTTATTTGCCGACTCATCGATTACTAAAACTGTGCCAGAAGGAGGAGGATCGCCCGATCCCAAATCAATAATTGCCGCCTGAAACCACCGATATCGGGAAGAAACAAAATTTCCCAGCGACGACATTGCGTTATTTACGGCATTTTTCGTTGTTGATATCAGATTGGCGCCAGTATTTGCCACTCTTTCGCCGAGGGACTGGACGCTTTCGGCAAATTTTGTTAGCGACGATTTCATTTTATCGGCAATCGATTTCTGCTGGCTTTCCGCGATTTGTTGTTTTCTTATCGCCTCGCTAACCATTTCTCCCGCTTCAACGCTAAAAATCTGTTTTGCCTCTTCGGTAACCCCATTGCTGTCGGTATATCTGCCCCACTTGTCCCAAAGAGAAATAAATTGAGATTCTAGTTGCTTCTCTTTTTCATCGCCAACACTCTTTATTATATGGAAAGACGTTGACTTTGCGGCAAAACCCATTAAATCCACGGCGTTGCTCCAAGCGGTGTCGTGAGAATCGTTATTTCTTCGCGAATCAAAATAATACCAAATTCCATCATATATTTTTCCCTGGCGAATTACTTCAAAAGTGGAGAAAATGGCAATCGCCTTATCGGTAATCTGAAAACTTTCTAAAGACAAAGCCGCCATTGGCGAAGTAACGGTTTGTTTTAGAATCCGCGGCAGATCAAATCCTACTCCCTTCCAATAGCTAACGAGATTAGTTTTGTCGTCAACAACTTTTTCAAAAAACGCTGTCGCTTGTTGTTTGTAGCGTTGGGAAACAATCATATCTATTAAATCCAACTCGTTTAGGGCGCTCATTACCACCAGCCCGTAGCCGATATCGGCCGCCATTCCTTCAACCCGAAAAGTAAAATTCATCGCTTTGGTTATCGCCTCGCCGTTCATAGCGGTATTCATAAATGTTTTGACGAGCGACAAAACGGTTTGCAATCGATCTAACTGTTCAGTGGTAATTTTAAACCCCTTGGCAAAAACGGAAAAAGGAGAACAAAAACAAGCGATAATGATGATTACCGCCAAAAACCGCCGTATTTTTTCGGGCATAATATTAAAATAGATTAAATAATATTTTTACCACTTTCCGTTTGTAATAATATATTTAAGATATTCCTCCGAACCGCCTGTTAATGCGTAAACTTGATTATTTTTCTTAAAATAATATACGCTCATACCCATTAGGTGTTTTTCTTCTTTTGTTTTAACAACGTCTATCTTTCCAATTTTATCTTCGGTGAATTCGCCAACTAGCTCAAATGCCTTAAATTCGTCTTCTGCCCACTTTATCAAACTCTTATCTGGTTCATCGTTATTAAAACGATCTATGGATAATAGGTTCGGCACGCCCTCTTTGCCGATAATCGTCATACTTGATCCAAAATATTCTTTTTCTGCTCTTCCTGGCAGATACTCAATACTTTCAATTCCCTTCCATTCTCTGGGGATTTTAAAACTATAACCATCTTTTTGATTAACGATAAGATATTCGCCAAAAACATTTTTAACGACGGTTATTCCTGCCGGCAGTTTCTGATTTAAAGCAAAAACATCTTGCTTATTCGCTTGGGCAAGAAAAAATGCCACCGCCCCGAGAATTAGAAAAACGATTGTCCCAATAACAACAATCGATCTTCTCGTTTTTAAAGTTTTATTACCAAATAGTAAACTAACCATAACAAAACATTGTTAATGCTGAAATGATTTTTAATTATACATCATTAATGAAAATTTTATTTAAGCGTCAAGTCACTTATCCCCAAACTCCTACAAAAAAGTGGCGATCGCCACTTTTTTGTAATAGTGAAGAATTGGCCAGAATAATCGAATAAACTACTAAAATAATTAAATAAGATGGAATTTTTTCTTTAAATGTAATCCGTTATCGATATCTTTTACCGTTGCCTGGCGAACAAACGGCCTAAGGTTGAAAAATTCGACAATGAATTCCACTTCGTCCTGGCAAGGATAGGGAAAAACGAAAGCGCTTTTTTGTAATTCGCGAAAACCCAGGTCAATTAATTTTTCCCGAAGAGCGTCTCTGCCGCGGCGGTATTTCTCGGGAATGTCAAATATCACTAATCGCCACAAACCATCCCACTTGCCGGTTTTTATTTTCATTTCGTCGAACTGGTAGTTTAGCGCTTTAATCTTTCCCTTGTTATTCAATACCAAAGTTATACTGCCATCGGGCATTTCTTTCCTGTCGATCCATTTTGACCTGTAAAGCAGGGCAATTTCTTTTGCCAACTCTTTTTCGTTTATCTTTTGCCAACGCGAATCAAGCTCTTTTATTATCTTATGCTGTCGATTTATTGAATAGCTTAAACCTAGAGCGGCGCCGGCATAGAGCAAAAGAACAATTTTTTCTTTAAGCGCGGACATTAAGAAATTATATCACTAATACTCTTTCTATAAAATCGGCTCATACAAAAAAGTGGCGATCGCCACTTTTTTGTAGAAATTCGAGAATATATTCAATTCGAAAATAAATTTAATAGGTTCATCGGACTATTGCTGCCAATTGAACAAAACTACATCCCCATAAAGGCGCGGATAACAGAAATTGGCATTATCGAAACATCGCCTTTATCGCTAACCAAAGATAATCCCAATAACTTCCCTCCGATATCAAAAAGCGGGCTGCCTTTGAGTTTAAGAGTTCCCGTAATACTTGTTTCCGGATTTGTTCCATAAAGAGAGCTGATTATCCCCTCTCTTACGGACTTTTTAATATCGGTTATCGGATTATGGGTTGTGCCGGAAACCACTACCGTAGCGGATAAAAGAAATATCCGTTCTCCCAGTCGCGCTTGAGTTAAATCGGCAAACCCGGTGGTTGGCAGGTTCTTTTCGTTAATCTTGATTACCGCCAAGTTAATCTTCGGGTCGCGTTTTAATATATCAAAAGTTACTTTGTTATTCTCCCACATAACCACCGTTGTCGAACCAGACGGCACCAGATCGGCCAAGGTGACTACCAGCCCATCGGAAGAGATAATCATTCCCGTACCCTCTACGATTTTGCCGCCAACCACGGTTGAGCGGATATTAACAATCGTTTTACCAACTTTCTCGACTGCGTCTTGTAAGGCGGTATTCTCCTCGATTGTTATTTCTTTTCTTTCGGTTACATATATCGGCGCTTGTTCCAGCCGGTATTTATAGAATAACGGCCGTTCGATAAAATATGGCCACAATATCTGATCGGCAAAAATACCGCCAATCACGCCGACAATAAATAATCCGACAATAACAAGGAGCCGCTTGGTCATATGCTTAGTGATTAGTTTTCAGTTTTCAGTTTTTCCGCCCAAGGCGGATCCGCCACAGGCGGACAATGAGTTCTCAGTGAATCAGTTTCCAAACAACCAAGAACTGATCCGCCAGCCGGCGGAAGTAACTTAATGACTCGGCTGCTGGGTGATTCATGTTCAACCTACGAGGTTGAACATGATTAGTGGCTTATTGACTTAACGACTGACCTAATCTGTTTCTTGGCAACCGGCGCCGGCTTCTTTACCGGCTTAAAGATAATTGCCTGATTTTCCGCCTCTATTCTCAACTCTTCTCCTTCCTTAACTTCCCCGGCAACAATTTTTAAAGCCAACGGGTCAAGAATCATTCTTTGAATCACCCTTTTTAACGGACGAGCCCCCATATTGGGATCATAGCCCTTTTCCGCCAATAACTTCCGCGAGCTGTCGTCAAGAACAATATCGATGGCCTTCGCTTTTAATCTTTTAACAACTTTTTCCAGCTCCAGCTCGACAATTTCCTTGATTTCCGGTTTTCCCAAATAATCAAAAATAATAATTTCGTCGATGCGGTTTAAAAATTCCGGCCGGAAACTGTCGCGCAAGGCAACCATTACTTTCTCTTTAAGGTTTTCTTTCTGCGCCGATTCTTGAGAATCCTCGAGGAACCCCAAGGTGCTCATTTTAGCAATATGCTCGGAGCCAATATTTGATGTCATTATTAATATCGAGTTTTTAAAAGATGCCGTCCGCCCCTTGGCATCGGTAAGCCGTCCGTCTTCGAGAACCTGCAAGAGGATATTAAAAACCTCGGGATTGGCCTTTTCGATTTCATCAAGCAAAACAACGCTATACGGCCGATGGCGGATTTTTTCCGTTAGTTGCCCTCCCTCTTCGTAACCAACATATCCCGGAGGCGAGCCAATAATTTTAGAGACGGTATGTTTTTCCATATACTCCGACATATCCATCCTGATCAAGGAGCTTTCGTTGTTAAACAAAAATTCCGCTAACGCCCGGGCAGTTTCTGTTTTCCCCACCCCCGTTGGCCCTAAGAATAAGAATGAGCCCAGGGGACGGTTTTCCTCGGATATTCCGGCGCGCGACCGACGAATAGCATTAGAAATCGCCAAAATTGCTTCTTTTTGGCCAACAACGCGATGACTAATAATGTCTTCCATCTTTTCCAACTTCTTTGCCTCTTCTTCTAATAAGCGCGTTACGGGAATTCCCGTCCACTTAGAAACGACATGGGCAACATCCTCCTCGCCCACTTCCTCTTTTAATGCTGGATGATTTCTTTGAATTTTAATCAGCTCTTTCTCCGTCTTTTCCAGTTCGACCAATATTTGCGGGATTTTTCCGTATTTTATTTCTGCCACTTTCTGCAAATTAGCGTCTCTTTGAAATGCTTCTGATTGAAGAGTTAATTCTTCGTTTTGCTTTTTTAGGTCGCGGATTTTTTGCACCAAGTCCTTTTCCGCTTTTCTTTTTAACCCCAGAGTATCGGATTGTTCTTTTAGATTTGCCAATTCACGGTTTAATTCTTTGAGCTTTTTTTGGTTGACTGCCGACTTATCGCCTTTTGTCGCTTCTTTCTCGATTTCCAGTTTTTGAATTTTAGCGTTTAAATTACCTAATTCTTCCGGTTCGGATTCAATATCTAATCGCAGAGAGCTCATTGCTTCGTCCATTAAATCAACCGCCTTGTCAGGCAAAAACCGATCGGGAATGTAGCGCGCCGCCAATTCGGCAGCAACAACTAAGGCAGAGTCGGTTATCTTTACCCCGTGATGCAATTCGTATTTGCTTTTTATTCCCCGCAAAATCGCGATCGTGTCTTCGATTGTTGGTTCGGGAACATGGATTGGTTGGAAGCGGCGTTCAAACGCCGGATCGCGTTCGATATATTTTTGATATTCTTTTAGGGTGGTAGCGCCAATCGCTTTTAATTCTCCTCTTGCCAACGCCGGCTTTAATAGATTAGAAGCGTCAATCGCCCCTTCGGCGGCGCCAGCGCCCACCAAGGTGTGCAACTCGTCAATAAACAAAATATATCGGCCGGCAGCGCGATTAATTTCCCTTAGTAATGCTTTTATTCGGTCTTCAAATTCGCCGCGAAATTTGGTTCCGGCAACAATTGACCCTAAATCCAAGCTGATTAACTCTTTGTCTTTTAAGCTGTCGGGAACATCGCCACGAACAATTTTTTGCGCCAAACCCTCAACAATCGCTGTTTTCCCCACTCCCGCCTCGCCGATTAATACCGGGTTATTTTTAGTTCTTCGCGATAATACCTGCATCAGCCGGCGGATTTCATCTTCACGGCCGATTACCGGATCAAGTTTTCCTTGGCGCGCCAGATTGGTAATATTGCGAGCATAGCGCTCGATAACTTGGTATTTTGACTCCGGTTCGGGGTCGGTAATTCTTTGCCCGCCACGAATTTGCGCCAACGATCTTAGAGCCGTATCGTAATCCATTCTTTTAAACTCAACATTCGACCCCGTAGAATTAGCATCTAAAATTGCCGTTTTGTCTAATAAATCTTTTGCCTTGGAGGATGTGTCTAAAAGCGCCAGAAATAAATGTTCGACGGATATAAACTCGTCGCCCATCCTGACTGCCTCCTGACGCGCTCGCTCCATCACCTTTGCCAAATCCTGAGTTAGGTAAAACTGACCAAATGTTGGCGGAACGGCGATAACCGGAAGGCGATCTATTGACTCTTGGGCTTTTTTTACGATTCCAGGAATACCAACCCCCATTCTTTGCAATAGAGTGATAACAACGCTTTCTTCTTGCAGCAATAAGCTTAATAGTAAATGCAAAGCGTCAACTTGCTGTTGGTTTTTATCTTGGGCAAGACCTTGCGCCTGCATCACCGCCTCTTGGGCTTTGTTGGTAAAATTTGCTCCATTCATAGTTGTTAATTTAAATGTTTCGGATAAATTATCTTCAAGGACACGCAATCGACAATGCCGGCAATCAATGTTCACCTTCAACCGTTGCTATCCCTTGTCAGGCTAAGTCGGTTATTATTAAAACAATACCTATCCTTCAGTTTAACTACGGAGTATCCTTCTTAATAATTTACCATCGTTGATTATTAGGTGTTATAATTCTATCATTTTTCCAATAATTTATGAAGGGGTGTTAATCCTCAATGTTCCGAGAACAGTTCTCGGGACATTTATTCGGGGCGTTCGCCCAGTACCGCCGACAGGGTAATATTTATTTCGCCCCTCAAGATTAAAATCTGAATCGTATCGCCGGCATTATAATTCAAAAGAACTTTCGATAAAGGATTCTCGGCGGTAATTTTAATACTATTTATTTCTAAAATAACATCTCCTTCCTTAATCCCCGCTTTATCGGCCGCCGATCCCGCGGTAACTGCCACCTCCCCCTTATCGCCTTTTTTTACCAAAGCCCCTTCGTTTACCGTAAGATTATTATCTTTTTTAATTTTTTCGTTAATCGTTACATAGCGTACTCCCAGTAACGGATAGGTGATTTTTCCCGATGCCTTTACGCTTTCGATCGCCCGTTTGGCTTTATTAATAGGAATGGCAAAGCCAATACTTTCCGCGCCGGAGGCAACGGCGGTATTAATCCCAATAACTTCCCCGCGAAGATTTAATAACGGCCCGCCAGAATTACCAAGATTAATGGCGGCATCGGTCTGAACCACATCCTGGATCGTTTCCGAAATTCCTAGGCCGGTAGCGGTTACGGTGCGCCCCAAGCCAGAGATTACGCCAACAGATACGGTGTTTCTGAATTCTCCCAAGGCATTGCCGATAGCGATTACCGTTTGCCCAATCCTAATTCCATCGGAATCGCCAAGACGGACAACGGAAAAGACCGTTCCCTCGGGATCTTGAATTTTTAAGATTGCCAAATCCTGAAACGCGTCTTTAGCAAGCAGTTTTGCCGGATACTTTTTTCCATCATTGGTATATACCGTGTATTCGGCGGCGCTATCGGTAACAACATGCTTATTGGTAATTAACATTCCATCGGAAGATATGATAAATCCGGTTCCCCCACCGACTTCTTTTCTTTCGGTTCCTTTTTGCCGGTATTGCGGCACCTGAAAATCAAAACTGGGAAAACCAAAGTCTGGCATCCCCTCAAAGAGGTTGATATAATATTCTTCAAGAATCGGGACATCTTTGGAAATGATAATACTGACAACTGCCGGCGATGTTTCTTCCACGGTATCGATTACCGCTTGTTCTTGAGTGTTTTGGGCAACATATTTGCCAGTTTCGTTTTTCGAAACGACGGACGAATCGACATCAAGGCGTTCTTTTAACCATTTTTCGGCAATGCCTGGTAATTCGCTCTTTGCTTTTTCGTAGGAAGCGACAAGTCGCGGATATAAATATAAACCGAATAACACACTGCCAATGACAATCAAATCAATCAACAAGAAGGCAATAATGTAATACCTGTTCTTGCTTGCCGACTTTTTATCAGTTATCGGCTCGGGGTCCGATTTTTTAGAAAAATCATAAATAGCCATATACTTGTATTGGATTTTATTACTACGGATATTTTAACACAATTCTTTCAGATAATATCGTCTACAGACGATTATATTCAATAATTTAGCAGCGTCAAATGATTTGACAAATACGATATTTTATGTTATTTACTGATTCGGAGGGTAAAATGAAAATGAGAACGACGCCGGGATATCTCCCGGCAACTTCGATCGCCAGCCTGTCGATATACGGGCTGGCAGGATTGTTGATCGGCGCAGGACACCCCATCGCGGGGGCATTCCTGCTTGTCGCCAACACCATCGCCACGGTGTTGGCCTTCGTTCGTAGGCCCCGCGAGGCCTACCTGCCCAAGAAGTAATTTGGGCAGGTTTGGAAGGGCGATCTCGTACGAGACCGCCTTTTTATTTTTTACGGTTTAATATCAAACAGCAATTTTGCCTCTTCCCATATTTCCGGATAACCTTTTTCTTTCATAAAATACCACCACTCGCTTCCCCAAAGATAAAATTCCGCCATTCCCGTGCTTCTCGCAAAGCGGATATTGTCGCGGAAATACTCCAAATTCATCGTTTTATTCTGCTCTTCCAGTGAAACATCGTATAAAAGCCGAGGACCCCACGGTTCGGCCTGCAATTCACCGCAGATTACCGATTTATTAAATATGGTTTTAATTAATCCCACCCTAAGGCGATAGTAGAGGGGTGGAAAAATATATTTCGCGTAGGTGTTCCTTTCGCTAATCCATACTCGCCGATACATCGTTGAGCCAACAATATCGCCGGTTCTCGCTGCTCTAAACCATAGCGACCACTCGCCGCTATCGGTAATCATCACCGGATTGTATTCATCAAGAGAATGAACTAAAGCGACTTCCTTTTTCAGAAAATCCTCATCAATCCACGGGCATACGCCAAATTTTAAAAACGGCTCGTTTTCTACTTGCCAGTATTTAATTACTGGCGACTCTCGGTAACGAGTAACTATTTGCGTTATTAGTTTTAACACCGCTTCTTGTTGTTCCCCTTTTGACTGATCTCTTGCCCAATCAGGCAAATGGCACTCCGGCCAGCGTGATGTTTTTATACCGATAATTGGAGTTATTTTTACATTGGCTTTATTAGCTAATTCAATCTGCCAATCCAAATCGCGAAAATCATATTGACCTTCCTTGGGCTCAATGAGATCCCAATGAACAGCGGTTTTGATATTTTTCATTTTAAGGTCATTAATGATCGCCCGATAAACATCTTGCCAATTAAGCCCCATTTGTCTGGCGTGCTTTTGCGAGAAATTAACTCCCCAGACAATATCTTTCGGGGTTACGGCTACAGACCACGAATAAAGAGAATATAATACGAACAAAATACTAAAAATAACGATTGGGGTTGCGAATGCGGCAAGTTTTTTATTTTTCATATTATAGCGCCAATAGGGCTAATCCCCCAATAATTAAAGATATCGAGAAAATCTTAACAATTAGCGTTTTTTTATTAATATCCTCTTTCATAATTTGTGGGAAATAGCGCGATAAAAAAATGGTGATAATCAGTATAAACGCATACTGAACCCCGGCCATCGCGCTAATAATCGCGACGTATTTCATTTCTGAAAAATATACAGCAATATTTTGCATCAAACTGGCAACAACGACTAATCCTTGGTTTATTAAAAAGATCATTATTCCTTTGTTTATCTTATTTTCAACACGAAGAGCGCCGAATGGTTTTCTAAAAAACTGAATCACAAAATCGCGTATTTCTTTGTCAAATATCAGAAATAATGACCCTGTCAAGCTTCCGGCTCTCATTAACGCTATCGCTGATATTAACGATTGCCCCTCATAGGCAACTTTTGTAATAACAGAAACAATGGCCATCATTAGCGCCGCCAATGTTGGTAAAATAAAAATTGATGACGTGAACTTGTTCTTGCTATAAGTTACTATAATACTGCCGGCAATTAGAAGAACAAGGGCCATCACCTCTCTTAGGTTCAGGATGTTCTTGTCACCAAATATAATAAAAATAATAATTAAAATAAATATCGGCGTTAGTCCTCCATAAATCGGCATCACCCTTGATGCTTCGTATCGTTTCAACGCTTCGTAAAAAACAACTAGCGTCGGAATGAATAATATCCCAGCCGTTAAAGAGGTAGTGATCTGGAATATCGTAAGACCAGAGGTATCAACTAATATTATTAGTGGGAAAACTAGCGTCCCAAGAATACCGACAATGAAAGCATATTTTTTCGGGGAAGCTACTGTTTTTGTTAATAAAAACTTATCAATAACCGCCGTAACGCCGAAAAGCATATACGATACAATTGTGAGAATTAACCAAATCATATATCCGACACAAGACTAAGTCTCTAAGTAATTATTTTTAGCGATATCGGCATAATATCGAGCGCTTGGACGAATTGTTCTCTTTTGTGTTCCGTAGTCCATCGCTACTAGACCAAAACGCATTTTTGTACCATGGGCCCATTCGAAATTGTCTAACAATGACCAGTGACAATAGCCACGCACGTCGGCGCCACTGGTAATTGCTCGGTGGATCCACAATAAATGATCGCGAATAAAGTCACGACGCATTAAATCCTTACTATCGGCAATGCCATTTTCGGTAATATATACTGGCAGGTGGTATTTTTTGAGACCCATAATCACGTGATATATCCCCTCGGGATAAATATCCCACCCCATTTCGGTCTTAACTTTCCCCCTATCTTCTGAACGAAAAAGATGGCGGACAATGTGGTGAAAATAATAATTGACGCCAATGAAATCAAGGTTATTCTTTATTTGATCAAGAAAATAGATATTCCATAAATAATGCTGTAAGTTTGTCAACAATCGATCAAAAAAATTATTGCGCCTAGATGGTTCAAAATAGAAAATATTATGGGCAAGCCCCACTTGCGCCTTGCCTGATGATAAATTTTTGATCATTTTATAGGAACCATTATGCGCCCTAATCAGATTACCCATTACTTTGAAAGAAGTAATAATCGTTTTTGCTGCTTTCGGATATTCGCCCAGAGAAATTCCCTTAAGGCTTTCTTTTTGCCAACCATTTAATAGAGGATTAACCAGATAAGAATATAGCGTCGGTTCATTTATTGTAACCCACAAGTCAACCATTTCGCCAAGCTCGTGAAAAACCTTCTCCGCAAAACGTACAAAATAATCAACTGTTTTAGGGTTGCTAAATCCGCCCGTTTTCGCTACCCAGCCGGGTGAAGTAAAATGATGAAGGGTTACCATTACCGTTATCCCTTTTGATTTTAACGACCGAAGCATCGCTCGATAATAATCAAACTCTTTTTGATTAAAGAGTCCATTTTCCGCCTCTAATCGTGACCACTCTACCGACATCCGGTAAGTGTTTAAATTAAGCTCTTGGAGCAAGGAAAAATCTTCTTCGTAGCGATTATAATGATCGCACGCCAAGCCGGCGGGATATTTTTCTGACCAATCGGATTTCAAAATCCCCCCCTCAATCTGATAAGCGGCGGTGGCAGCGCCCCATAAGAAATGATCCGGAAACCGATAGATTGTTGCCATAATAATTACATATTACCACGTTTATCCGCCGATAAATTTTAATTGTTCTGCTTTTTTTAAACGCCAGGCGATGTATCCGATTATCCCATACCAAATTACTAAAATCAAAGGCGACATATTATTAATATCTATTGACGACAATGTTAATCCGGCCAGGAAGCGAATGACTGTTAACATATAGCTTAACAATAGCCAAACAACCCAAGATATGATTTGTCCGACAATCGGGATCGCCATCGCCACAACAACAACGATAAATCCGATAATCGTGATTATCGGGACAAGGGGAACGACTACAATATTGGCAATCGGCCCGATTAGAGACAAGCGCCCGAAATTATAGACAATCAGTGGCAAGGTGAATATCTGCGCCGATAAGGTTGCCGAAAGCGTCGTTCTTAACGATAATGTGTTCGGTAGCTCGAATAAACGGCCATTGATAAACGGTTGAAAGTATATTAATCCAAGCATTGCCAAAAATGATAACTGAAAACCAATATCAGATAATAGAATTAAGGGATTAAAGACGACCATAATTGTTGCCACAAACAAAAGTGGACGAATCGGGCTGGAATAACGCCCGCATAATTGAGCGGCAAACATAAAAATCGCCATCATTCCGGCGCGAACGGCCGACGACGGAGCGCCAATCATCAGAACATACAAAATAACGACAACGGTAACGATGATTAAGGCGTCGCGCCGCCAAATGCCAAGATACAGTAAGAAATCAAGAATGATAAACGAAATTAAAGTGATGTTCATTCCCGATACGGCGGTGATGTGGCGGGTTGCCGTCAGGTTGAATCTCTCTTGCCACGCCTTCGAAAAACCAGAATCGTCGCCAAGGATCAGCCCCATTAACAGCGCCGATTGCGGAGGAGACATTATTTGGTTTATTTTTTCACCATATCGATTGGTAATGGAAAATAATATTTTTTTAACCACGCTCCCACCACCAGTCGCGGTTACCTCTATTTGCGGCCAGTACATTAAAGAATATATTCTGTCTGTTTTCAGGTAATCGCGGTAGTTGAAGTCGTTGAATACCGGCGGTGATACTAAGCGGCCGGTCAATTTTAAATAATCGCCATACTGATATTTTGGGTAATAAAACAAGCTAATAAGAACGCGCGCTTTTTGTATCTCTACTATCCTACCCCCGTCAACAATCTTATTCGTCTCAATAACCAGTTGTTGGCGATCCTTATTACTAGTTGGGTTTTCAACAACAGTTCCGTAAATAGTAATCTGATTAGCCGTCCCGTTGTATTTATTAACCGAATTTTTGTTTACATCGTCTAAGTATTCTTTGTGGTGATAAAAGCCAAATACCAAAAACAAAACACAAATAATCGGTATCAATAGCGACTTTTTTTTTAGCGCGCAAATTACGAAAGCGCCCATGGTCACTAATAAAAAAACCGGCAATATCTGCCAGGAAAAATTAAAAGAGTCCAAGAATATTCCTATAAGAAATGACAAGCAAGCAACTGCCAAAATATTGGCTTTGCTCATAAGTTTAAAGTTAGCGAACTTCGCAAATATCCGATAAAAAGGCGATGGCGTTACGCATCTCTACTAATTCTGTTCTTGAATAAGGGTTAACCGCTGTTAGCTGGCCGTTAATATTTTTTCCGGCCTTAAATTCCTGCAAGTAATAGCGCTTTACTGTAGAAATCGTTCGCGCCAGCTCAACAATATCACCCTTTAGGTGGATTCCCGGAACAATCGTTGTCCTAAACTCGTAATCCACTCCTGAATTCTTGATAATATCGATGCTTTCTTTGATTTTTTTCAAATCAACTTTTACCCCTGCCGCTTCGTCGTATTTGCTAATACTTTTGCCCGCCAACCCCTCTTCGCGATTATTAAACGAGGATTTAATGTCCATCGCGACATAATCGATTGATTTGCTTTTTATTAATTTCTTGACCATTTGCGGATTTGTTCCATTAGTATCCAGCTTTACAAGAAATCCCATTTTTTTATTTTTTGAATAAATCTTGGCAAATCGGAATTTATTGTTGGCTCCCCGCCGGTAATACAAACTCCGTCTAAAAATCCAACACGGTCTTTTAAGAATTCAAAAAAAACTTTTTCGGAAATTACCGGTTGTTTTTTTGTTTTTTCCGGCAGAACCAGCTCGCCGTTATAACAAAACGGACAGCGAAAATTACAGCCGATTAAAAACACGGCGCACGCCACCTTTTTCGGATAATCAATCAATGTTAATTTTTGCAAACCGCCGATTTTTACCATAATGGTTTATTATATCACAAACAAAAGCCGGCTTTAATTGCCGGCTATTATTAGAAAGTTCTCATCGTTAATACTCCAGCTTTATATTAAGCTTATCGGCCAGCAAACGAAACCACTTTTCGTGTCTGTCGATCTTGTGAGAAAGCATTACCATTTCCTGGAAATATGTATCGGCTTTCTTGGCATAAGTGTCAACCGCGGTCAGAAGATTGTTTATGTCCGATTTATCCGCCTTGTTTTCTTCCAGACCGTTTATCGTTTCCGCCATGTCGGCTACTTTCAAAAACAACTTAGCCACATCGTCTTTTGTGGCTGTTTTTTGAAACTTCTCGTCTAAATATTGAATTAGCTCCGAATAATCTTTGTCCATATCTTGATTATATATCTGCAATTGAGAGTGTCAATCGCAATTAAAATTTGGGCATTACGAATTCCCGACGCTCTTTAAACTCTTGCTTTTTGCCTTTATGCCATTGTTGCACCGGCCGCAAGTATCCAACAACCCGGGAATATACCTCGCAGGGCTGTTTGATTACGCAATGGGGACATTCGAAATGTTCGCCGCTAATGTAGCCGTGAGTCGGGCAAATAGAAAATGTTGGCGTTATCGTGATGTACGGCAAGTGAAATCTTTCGAACACTTTTTTAACAAACATTTTTGCCGCTTCCGGTTCGGAAACCCTTTCTCCTAAAAATGTATGGAATACTACCCCGCCGGTATACTTACACTGAATATCGTCCTGTAATTTTAAGGCATCAAACGGGTCGCCCTTGTAATCAACGGGTAACATTGTGGAATTGGTATAGTAAGGCACTTCTTTTGTGCCGGCGGCAATGATTTTCGGATACCTTTCGCGATCGGCTTTCGCTTGCCGGTAACTTGTTCCTTCTCCAGGCGTTGCTTCCAGATTATACAGATTGCCTGTTTCCTCCTGATATTTCACCATTCTCGCGCGCATAAAATCCAATACCTCCAAAGAGAACGCAATCCCTCTTTTGGTAGAAATATCTTCTCCTAAGAAATTAAGAAGCGCTTCGTTCATTCCGATTAACCCGATCGTCGCGAAGTGATTGCCAAAATATGTTTCGCGCATCTGCTTTACCCCTTGAAGATAATAACGAGAGTATGGATAAAGCCCTTTCTCCATAAAGTTTTCCAGGGCCTTTCTTTTTATTTCCAAAGAATCGCGCGCCAAATCCATTAGTTTTTCCAGACGGTCAAGGAATTCTCTTTTGGTTTTTGATAAATATCCGATCCGCGGCATATTAATCGTCACCACGCCGATACTTCCGGTTAACGGCTGGCTGCCAAACAACCCTCCTCCGCGTTTGTATAATTCCCGTTTGTCGAGACGAAGCCGGCAACAATTAAAAGAAATTTGTCCTAATGAGTGAACAAAAAGATGATTTTTTTCAAGCTCTAAGTCGTAAAATCCCCTAAGTTCTTTAGATGTTTTTTTAGTTGTTTTTTTAACCCTTACTAAATAAATGTCGCTTTCTTTTATTTTTTGGCTTTGCTCGGTATGAGCATTGTATTTATCTAAAACAGGCAAACCAACCATTCTCGACTTTTTTAATCCCGGAACTTTATAGGTAGATTGAGCCAACCAGCCGGGAACTCTTTCAGCGATAATCGGATTGTTCGTATAATTATTTACTTTTTTAGTTTCAGAGGAAGAATACTGAAGATGGATTACTTGGCTATTTTTCCGTAAATGATAGGTTACTGGCTGTCCGACCAAAGAAAATAATAGAACCAAATCACGGGAAAGTTCTAAGTCATTTAAATGAATTTCTTTTCTTTTCTTGTAACCATCGCCCTTAAAGTAGAATTCTAAGAAGCTATTGATAACAGAAAACGGGCTGTTAAAAATCGCTTGTGGCAGACGGCCATATTTCTTAAAGCCAACTTTATAAAATTTTTGCGCTAATTTACTATCGTAAAGGTAAAGATAATAAGTATTATAACGAGGATCTTTTTTCTCCTTTACCTCTTTACCAAAAGTGTCTTCCAGTAATCCCTTTAAAAGATTGATGTTTTCTTTATCTTTACTATTAAAAGTAAATTGCATCCC
>JAZDOL010000058.1:0-2095 GCA_043798775.1 bacterium
AAGGTTCTCGCGAAGACGAGGTTCTTATTCAACGGTTACTGATTTTGCCAAATTCCTCGGCCTATCAACGTCATTTCCTCTTAAAACACCCACGTGATAAGCAAACAAATGCAAGGGTCTCACAGATAACATAGGCGTTAACATTTCGCTAGTTTTGGGAATATAGATTACGTCGTCGGCAATGGTTTTAATTCTTTCATCACCTTCGGTAGCGATGGCGATAATCGGCGCTTTTCTAGCTTTTACCTCCTCCATATTAGATATAACTTTTTCGTAAACACTGTCTTGAGGAACGATGAAAACAAACGGGAAATTTTGATCAGCTAAAGCGATCGGCCCATGTTTCATTTCGCCGCTGGCATAACCCTCGGCGTGAATAGGATAAGCTATTTCCTTTAATTTCAATGCTCCCTCCAGGGCGATAGGATAATTGTATTTTCTGCCAAGATAAATAAAATTATTATATTGATAATACTTTTCTGCGATTTCTTTGATTCTTTTATCTTCGCGAGATAAAAGCATACGCGCTTTTTCGGGCAAGGCCTTGAGATCTTGAGCGATTCTTTGACCCTTAATCAAACTTAAATTTCGCTGGCGACCCAATAATAGTGTTAAAAGAGCCATAACGGTCAATTGAGAAATAAAGGCCTTGGTGGAGGCAACACCCATTTCCGGACCAATGTGATTATAAACTCCCGCATTGGTTTCTCGAGCAATGGTACTCCCCACAACATTAACCACGCCCACTGTTAAAACGCCCTTCATTTTCATCTCTTTCAAAGCGGCTAAGGTATCGGCTGTTTCTCCCGATTGGGAAACGCAAAGTAAAACCGTATTTTCATCGATGATCGGTTTTCGATAACGAAATTCTGAAGCGATATCCGCCTCTACAGGGATCCCCGCGTACTCCTCAAGCATATATCGGCCGACTAAGGACGCATAAAAAGCTGTGCCGCAAGCAGTAAAAAGCATTCTTTTCGCTTTTCTTAAGCGTTCCATAACTTCCTGAAGACCGCCCAATCTCGCCGTGCCGTCTTCGGCCAATAGCCTGCCTTTAATAGAATTCTCAATAGCCTCGGGTTCCTCCATTATTTCTTTCAACATAAAATGGGGGTAGCCGCACTTTTGAGCTTACTCTAACTTCCATTCAATTTCCTCGGGCTGCTTTTCTTTAAGAATAGAAAAATTGTCTGGGGTGATGGTTACAATCTCACCATCGTCAAGATAAATAACTTTATTGGTATGGGCAATAATAGCCGAAGGATCGGAGGCGATAAAATATTCGTTTTCTCCCAAACCGAGAAGCAAGGGACTCGAAAGCCGAGCAGCGACAAGCTTGTTCGGATCATTTTTAGCAATGACTGCAATCCCATAACTGCCCTTAATAAGGGGCAGGGCTTTCCTCACCGCCTCTTCAAGATTCCCTTGAAAAAACTTTTCTACCAAGTGGGCGATAACCTCTGTATCAGTTTCAGAATGGAACTCGTGGCCTTCCTTCTGAAGCATTTCTTTTAATTCTTTGTAGTTTTCGACGATACCGTTATGAACTAAGTAAATATTTTTTTGGCAATCAAAATGAGGATGGGCATTAGCTTCGGTCACTCCGCCGTGCGTTGCCCAGCGCGTATGTAAAATCAGAGGATTGGCCGACAATACCACGGCATTAACTGCGCCGTTTGCCTTTTCCTCCAAGGCCGCAATGCGGCCCACTGCCTTTTGGCAAAAAATATCTTTTTTACTTTCGTCCCAAAAAGCAAAACCGGCGGAGTCATATCCGCGGTATTCTAATCTTTTTAGGGCATCAATGCCCAATTTAAGAGAATTTGGATTTTGTTTTCTGGCAATATAGCCGACAATACCGCACATTTAGATAACGATATTAATTAGTTTCCCAGGCACGAAAATTACCCTTTCTATCTCTTTATCCAATATGTAGGTTTTAACCTTTTTTTGGCTTAATGTCAACTCTCGAGCTTCCTTCTCAGAAATACCGGTTTTAACCTCAATTGTATCCCTAACCCTGCCGTTGATTTGTATAATTAGGGTGACGATGTCTTTTTTGAGCATTTTTTCAGAATATTCCGGCCATTTCTCC
>JAZDOL010000011.1:0-2034 GCA_043798775.1 bacterium
GTTCGGGGGATCTGCAGTATTTTAGAAAGCGGTAAAAACGGCGAAGTTTATCATTTCGCCACGGCCGGTCTGACGATAAGGAATCTGGTTGAAAAAATTTGCGGCAAAATGAACCGTGATTTTAACAGTTCGGTTGAGATAACAAGCGAACGGGTCGGCAAAGATTCTTTTTATGGGCTTGATTCTTCCAAGTCCAAAAAAGAACTTAATTGGGAAGCGCAAATTACGCTTGACGAAAGCATTGATGAAGTTATCGCTTGGATTAATGAGCGTTGGGATGAAATTTTAAAATATCCTGTGGACTATATTCATCAGGAATAAGCCCGCAGGAAAAACCCCGCAATCGCGGGGTTTTTAATTTGACAAATAAGATTGTTTTGTGTTTATATTGTCGCAAATCTTGTTTCTTTAACAATTTTATATAAGGAGGAGAATCAATGAAAAACAATAATAAAAGGCAAAAAATTGTGATACTAGGCCATACAGGATTTTTGGGGAATTGTCTTTATGAGAATTTTCGCGAAGACCCGAGATATGAAATTCATGGTTTTTCTTCGGCCGATATAAATTTATCGCTGCCAGAAGAATGCCTTAAACTTATGTCTATTATAGACAAGGACGCAACGGTTATTATGACGGCCACTTCGCTGATTAAGAACAAAGATTTTATTTCTTTCAGGAAAGATCTTGATATGTTGAACAATCTTGCGGAAATTCTTTTGCTGATTGGCGCCAAGCATCTAATTTACATCAGCTCCATCGCGATATACGGCCGCCGTTCTGAATCGGCGATAATCGAATCAAGCTATCCAAACCATGATGACTTTTACAGTCTTTCCAAACTTTGGGGCGAACAGGTTTTCAGGTGTATTTGTTGCGATTCCAATATTCCGTTAACAACTCTCCGGTCGGGCACTATTTACGGCAGGGGCGATAATCGAAGCCCGTTTTTCAGGTTCTTTAAACGAATTAAAAATGGCGAAAATATTGAAATTTACGGCGACGGCTCCTCAAAACTTTTCTGGGCGCACAAAATGGATTTATATCGCATAGTTCAGTCGGTTATTGCCGGTCGCAAATTTGGAGATTATAACATTGTCGCAGAAGGCAACGGCATTTCTTTATCAAAACTTGCAGAATCAACGTTTCGGGTTTGCGGACGCGAAACCAAAATTAAGTTTATTCCGAGCGCAAAAACTCCCATTAATCTGCGGTTTGACACATCGAAATTAAAATTCTGTTTTCCCGAAATCGGATTTATTCGTTTGGAAGACGGACTAAAAGAGTATCTTGATAAGGAGGTGGGTTGAAAATGCATTACAAAAAAAGACTGTTGCTAACCTATCCTAACCAGCGATGGCAGAAAGACGATATCAACACAGGGTGGGATTTAAATCCCGCGACTTTATGTCTATTAGCCGTTATGGTGAAAGATATTGTTGATGTCAAGATTATTGATGCCCAGTTCTACAATTTGACGCAAGAGGCATTTGCCAGAGAAGTTGAGAATTTCGATCCTAATTTTGTCGGTATATCAGTTATGTCGTCGGAATATAGAGACATTTTAGGCATATCTGCAGGGATCGTGAAAGGCATTGATAAAGATATAATTGTTATCGCCGGCGGCGTTCACGTCACGACAAACTACGATTATGTTGTCAGGAACAAAAATATTGATTACTGCGTCAGAGGGGAAGGCGAGCATGTTTTAAGGCAATTGATTAAATACCTGATCGGCAAAGGTGGCCTTCCCTCTGAAGGATTACAAAATCAGGCGTTTGTTAAAGATTTATCGCAATTACCATGTCCTGCTTACGATCTTATTGATTTTAAGGCGTATGTGGAAAAACCTCCGAAACCCCACGCGGGCGGACCGCCGCTGTTGCCGTACGCAAGAATGACAACCACAAGGGGATGCCCGTTCGGATGTTCATTTTGCCAGGTTGAGATTATTTCGGGTAAAAAGGTGCGGTCAAGGAATCCCGGAGACGTGGTTGATGAATTGGACTTTTTGAAAAGAGAATACGGCATCAG
>JAZDOL010000009.1:0-2782 GCA_043798775.1 bacterium
GTCGAAGCAGGCATCAATTGCCTCATATTAAACCGGTTTACCAACTTCGGTAGACCGGATTCTTATAAGCTTACTGCCTGACAAGCAGAATTGTACGGAATTATTTTGTTTTCAAAGATCTTTATGCAACAAAGCCATTTCCAACTGTTATTTTGTGAAGTCCAGTATATTGTCTCGCAAATAGCTTTACATTCGATTGTGATCTTTGCCTACCCTGCTTCATTGGCCCAGAATCTTACCGGCACTCTCAACCCGGTTAAAATAGCCGCACCACTTATGTTGGGAACATTATAGATTTGATAGAAATATGCTATTGACAATAATGCTAAAATTTATTATATTTATAATGATTATTTGATATAAATTTGAACGCTTATGAATTAATAACTGCTTTAATTGGGGCACCGGGGAATCAATTTTCTCTCCAACTCAATCGATAAAGCAATGGTGATAAAAAAGCATGAATTTCAGAAGATTACTGGCTTTTTTTTGTTTATTGACTTTCTTTCATGCTGATCTATTAGCCCAAGAAAAAATCATCGTCTGCGTAATAAATTCAAACATTCCTGCTTATGAAGAAGCAATCGCCGGGTTTAGAGAAGCCCTAATTCAAGAAAATATTGAATTTAAAGCCATTAACTATAATCTTAATAACCCTCCTCCCCCCGAAATCGACAAGGCGGACCTCTTTTTCACCATCGGAACCAATGCGACCCGGGCAATATCGGACAAAATAAAAAACATCCCCGTCGTATTTACCATGGTAACCAATCCGCAGTTTTCTGCCCAAAATGTAACGGGTGTAACAATGGAAATACCTTTCAGCGACCAGCTTGTCGTCCTTTCAAATATCAGCCCGAGACCCAAAAAAATCGGTATAATCTATGACCCTAATAAAACAAGAAAGTACGTAGAAATGTACATAAAAGAATCCCATGGAAAGGGCTTTGAAATACTGACGAGACAGGTAAGCTCGGTAAATGAGGTTTTCAGGGCGATAAGGGCCTTTCGCTCGTCAATTGACTGTTTGTTCGTAATACCCGACCCAACCGTTTACACAATTAAATCCATAGAAGATATACTCCTGTATTCTTTAAGAGAAGGCCTGCCTGTGGTGGGAATATCCCCTGGCTACGTTAAGGCGGGCGCGCTGTTCTCAATATCGTCCAACTACGGGCAGATGGGCAAAGAAGCCGGCCAGATTGCGGCAAGATTGTTGCGCGGCGAAAAGCCGTCCAAAATACCCTATGCGTCCCCGAAACAGTTCGATCTGTCCATCAACCTGATAGTCGCCGACAGAATTGGAATTACTTTTCCCGATAAATTGATACGAGAGGCAAAAAATGTTTACAAATAACCTAATGCTCAAATTCCTACTGCCCGTATCTCTTTTGATTATGTTTACTTCATTTTCTCTGAGCTTCTTCTTTATCAGGCACGAAACGGCGACGGTCAAATCCGAACGCAGAAACTACTCGGATTCGCTTGCCAGGAACCTCGCCTACAACTCCGAATACGGGACGCTTACAAGAAATACGGAAATGCTCGACAACCTCGTCAATGGAGTGCTCAAAGAAAAGGATGTGGCAGCCGTAATGATTTTTGACTCAAAAGGAAATGTTCTCATAAATGAAGGCGAAACGGAAGAACTTGTTTTTGAAAGCAACGCCCCTATAATAACAAAAGTAATAAAGGCAAACAAGAAAAATGCCTCTGCGGATATCGGCGACGATCTCTTTTTCTCGGAACAAAATAACGGGGACGGCCGGGAAGAGATTATCGGGCAGGTCCGCGTCTTTACGTCTTTAGTCGACATGCAAAATAAGCTCAGTGAACTAAAAAGAAGGATAATCGAGATAACCCTGATAGTAATCATTATAGCTATCGCCATAACTTTCTTCCTGGTCAAGAAGATAACTTCCCCCCTAAAGGAACTTGTGCTCGCCACAAAGATCATTTCCGACGGAGACCTTACCCACAAAGTAAAGGTCATGACCAACGACGAAATAGGAAAGCTCTCGATTTCGTTCAATAAAATGACCGAGGAGCTCTCCCGGACCGTTGTTTCAAAGGATTACGTTGATAACATTATCAAGTCTATGATAGATACGCTCATAGTCACGAACCCCGACGCCACTATCAGGACTATCAACCAGGCAACCATAGACCTTCTGGGTTACAGCGAAAGCGAGCTTCTGGGAAAACCCCTGGGAATATTTTTCGCCGAAAATCCTGAAATGCGGGCATCCGCGCAGAAACCATGGGTTGATAATTTGATAGAAAAGGGTACATTACAAAACTCTGAGGCTAACTACATCGCAAAGGACGGCAGGATAATACCCGTTATGCTTTCGGGGTCGGTAATGAAAAGTGAAAATGGAAACATACAGGGATTTGTTTACATCGCGCTTGATATTACCGAGCGCAAAAGGGCCGAAGAGATGGTCCGCCAGAGCGAGGAACGCTACCGTAACCTTGTAGAAACGGCGCCGGACATAATTTACAGCATATCCATTAAAGACGGGAGATTCATCTCGCTCAACCCGGCTTTTGAGTCCATTACCGGCTGGAAAAGAGCTGAATGGATAGGCAAATATTTTAACGAAATTATTCACCCCGACGACCTGCCCCTGGCTGTCGAAACGACCGGCCTTATAGCGCGCGGCAAAACACGGCCCACCTACGCTCTCCGGCTTCTTAAAAAATCAGGAGATTTCATAATAGGCGAATTTACAAGCGCTCCCCAGTTCGAGTACGGCGAGGTGGTCGCGGAATTCGGCAT
>JAZDOL010000030.1:0-29084 GCA_043798775.1 bacterium
ATTTCGCTCCCGACGATGCGTGGGAGAAGATATCCGACCCATCAGATCGGGAGCTTCATTTACTCTTTGCAACAATTAATCAACTTAGTAACAATCCCTCCCAGCTTACCCAAAAAATCAGTTCCTTCTTTATCGTGGACATCAAGCTGATTATCGGCAATTTTTTCCAACTCGGCATTCCCTTTATCGTTATCTGAACCGATCCCTTCTTTCATACTAGGCATATCGGTTAATTTCAAATTAAGTCCCCAGAATAAAGAATATAGCTGATAGGCCTTATTAAATAAATCTTTCGCTTCATCTTTTTTCCCGCGGTCTAATTGTTTGGCGCCCACCTCAATCAGTCGCATCGTCGCCGCCAATAAGTGCTTAGAAATGCACCACACCTCGCCCTCCGGCTCTTTAACAATTTTTCGTAACAGTTCCCCGCGGATTTTTCGCGCTTCGTTTAATAAATCAAAATATTCCGATTTTCCAGTTTTTGCGCCGGTAAAAAAGAAGTGTTCCTCGATAGACACCAGGTTCATTATCGCAATCGATAAGTCCTCGTCTGATGACAAGTCAAGCATCCTGTCTTTACTGGATGTTACTTTTTCGATTAATTTTTCTATTTCTTCCGGATTGCTCATATTTTTAGCAAGTGATTATTAGATAAGCGACAACGCTGGCGATTAAAAGTGACGAAACCGGAATAACCATCTTTTGGTATGGGAAATAAACCTTTCCGTTATTTTTTTTCTTCAACCAGTTATTTAAAAAGACGCTAATAAGAAATACCAAGCTGCCGACGCCGATTCCAAAAATTAAGCGATCCACTCCGCAAAACAGAGTATTAAGCGGATGGCCGATAATGTTCATTGTTTTTAAAGGGATAACCGTTATTGCGTACATTATAACGGTAATAATTATCGGCAATAACCGGGATTTAATATTCTTTTTACCGAGCCAATCAAGAGTCCAAAAAATAAGAGAAATAACCAACCCACCAATCCATATTCCAGAAATAACATCATCTACTCCTAAGTAACGGGATAATCCAATTCCCGCGCCGACAGCGATCGTGCATAGCGGGCAAACCGCCAGCGCTTTGAATGGAAGAATAATACCGGTTAGTAGAAACACGAATAAAGCGATAATGCGATTTTTTTTCATTATATTAAAGATTATTAGGGTTAGTTATTGATTTGAAGAGATTAATGATTTCTTCTTCACCAATATAGCACTTGCCGTCTTTCCATAACAGAGGAACGCCAATCTCCTGCTCATTGATTCCGCATTGTTTGGCTTTGTCTTGTAGGATTTTCGCGTTAATCGGATTTTTATACACTTCAAATTTCCTCATCGGCACTGCTTTTTCGGTTTGATTATTGTTCATATATTCTTCAACAATCTTGCAGTGGGGGCAGGTATCGCCGTAAAAAAACAACGCCTGATTACTGTTTCTGTTTCTGCCGAGATAAATTAAAACGCCGATGATTGTCAAAACAACAAAAACGGCAACAATTGATATTCTTTTCTTAGTCATTTTTTAAAGTTAAGTTAATAATCAAGAATACAATAAATAAGTCCTTGTCGCAAATTATCGGGAGGAGCACGGACATCAAAACAATTGCTTTTCTCAATTTTTTGTTTATAATATAACCGCGGAGTAGAGAAACAGTTATCTCGCGACTCTCATAAGGTCGAGAAGCACGTGCAACTCGTGTCTCCGCAACCGTATTAAAAGGAGAGACCTCCGAAGGATGAGTTAATTTGGTTTTATTCTGCCGGCGTAGCTCAGTGGTAGAGCGAAGGACTCATAAGCCTTAGGCCGGAGGTTCGATTCCTCTCGCCGGTACCAGGGAAATATTTGCGGGCGTAGCTTAGCCCGGTTCAAAGCGCCTACCTGTCACGTAGGAGATCGCGGGTTCAAATCCCGCCGCCCGCGCTATCCTTCACCAAAGGTTACGGAATAGCAAGCCATCTTGGTGGTCATGATAAATACGATTCTCGGCCGTCCGAAGTCTTGACGAAGGAGGCCCGCCGCCCGCGCACTTCGATAAAACTCAGTGCAAGCCACGTAATAAGCTTGCATTCTGCAAGATTGAACTCGGCTGTCGCGTGTGGTAAGCCGCGCCGAACCATTACGCGACGCCATCCAACACAAAACCTCCTTCGGGAGATTTTTACGTCTTCACTACACCAAACCCACTAAGCGGGACTAGATAATCTTACAACGAGGCCGGGTCTTGTTGTTTTTTTGTTTATTGTTATTATTTCTATTTCTGATATATTTAAGAAAAAGAAACTATGAATAAAGAAGAAGTAAAAGAGAAGATAGGCCTTGAAATCGATTTTTTAAGAGAAAAATACCACATTGAACGAATAGGTGTTTTTGGTTCTGTTGCCAGAGACGAAAACAATGAGAAAAGCGATATTGATATTTTGGTTGATTTTAGCACTCCGATCGGTTTTTTCGACTTCATACGATTGGAAACCTTCTTGAGTAAAATTCTTGGCAAGGAAGTTGACTTGATCTCTCGGAGGGCCCTTAAACCGTCGATTAAGGAAGATGTTTTAAGGGAAACAATTTATGTCTAAAAGAAATCCGAAACTGTATCTGGAAGATATTAAAGAAGCGATTGATAAGATAGAGAAATACACCTCGGATTTGTCTTTTGAGGAATTTGTCCAGAATATAATGGCGATAGACGCGGTGATAAGGAATTTAACGGTGATTGGCGAAGCGGCAAAGAATATTCCCGAAAAAGTAAAAATGGAAAACCCCGATGTTTTATGGAACGAAGCGATTGGGATGAGGAACAAGGCAATTCATGAATATTTTGGCATTGACGAAGAGATTTTATGGAAAACAATAGAAGAAGATTTACCCATTTTTAGAAAGCAAATTCTTGGGCTGATTGAGAAACCATAACTTAGGTTCAAATTCTGCCGTCCGCTCTTCGTTTATTTAATTCAAAAGCGCTACGACAATAGCGGTTTTTCTTTTTTGTGCTATAAGTAAATTATAATATTTTTTTAAGGTATTTCGCTCAGTGGGGCATTAAACCCCGCCGAGCGACCAAAAGAGTAACCTCCTTTGGAATCCTCATTATTTAGTTCCCCGCGGCAAACTGCGGGGTATAACCAAATAATTAAGATATGGGAAAGGATAAATTAGCGAAAAAACAGCCACAGAAAATACAAAACGAGATTTTCAGAAAAATGTCCGCCGAAAAGAAAATAAAAATGGTTAGCCATTTTTTTGAATTTGGGAAAAAACTAAACAAATTAAATGGAAATAGAAAACCTTCTTATAAAAATAGCTGATATATTAGAAGACCTTAAAATCCCCTATATTATAACTGGCGGGATGGCTGTTTCTGTCTGGGGCAGACCACGCTATACGGCAGACATTGATATTGTTGTTGAAATGATTCCTCAAAATATAAATCTATTGGCTAAAAAACTTTTAACCATAGATAAAGATGCATACATTTCAGAAGAAGCAATGCAAGAAGCGTTAAAAAATAAAGGGGAATTCAATTTTATTCACCCACAAAGCGGATTAAAAGTGGATTTCTGGGTTATAGGAGACAATTTTGAAAAACAAAAAATAAAAAGAGGAATTTATAAGAAAATTGATAATGCAAGAGTATGTTTTTCTTCACCAGAAGATTTAATCTTGAGCAAGTTACAGTGGTACAAAATATCGCCCTCAGATAGACACATAGACGACATAAAATCAGTTCTTGAAATTTCTGGCAAGGGGTTAGACAAAAAATATCTTAGAAATTGGATTAGAAAATTGGGACTGGAAGAAATTATAAAAGAAGAAAACATCAGTGTCTAATAATGTGCGACGCGAGATTGAGGCGAGGCCTCAATCCGGGATAATTCACGACCCGCGCGGTCGTGAATTGTTGTTTTTATCAGTAATTCATCATTTATCAATCTTAAATTTTAATTCAGTTTATCCCCAGTTTTTTGACTTGATTGCGCGAGTAAATAGAGGTACAATATATGATTGAGATTATGTATTTCGATGGCGAATATTGATCCGGAAAACATTAGAAAAGATGCCATAGAGGCAATCGATAAAGCCGTAACTTTACCAGAATTAGACGAGGTTTTTCGGCTATATCTCGGACGGAAAGGGATTATAAGATCCTTGTTTTTGAAAATGGGCGATTTAGCTTCGGAAGAACGCAAAGAATACGGCTGGCTTATTAACGAATTACAGATAATTGTTGAAAAACAATTAAAGGAAAAACAAGAGAAACTGAACCGAGTCGCATTGGACAAAAGACTTGAGAAACAAACGGAATCACTTGGTCTTGATGTTCCCAAAATTGGCCATCTGCATCCGATCAGTCAAACGATTCGAATGATGAATAAAATGTTTTTCGAAATGGGGTTCAGCGTGATGGACGGCCCGGAAATTGAAACCGACGAGTATTGTTTTAAAAGAATGAATGTTCCCGAAAACCATCCGGCGCGTGATATGCAAGACACGATTTATATCAATGAACCGAATTTGCTTTTAAGAACGCAAACCTCGTCAATTGAGGCGCGGCTTCTTGAAGATTACAAGCCACCATTTAAAGCAGTTTGCCCTGGCCGGGTTTATCGCAACGAGAAAATGAATAAAAGCAATCATTTTATTTTCCACCATTATCAAGGTGTCGTAGTTTTAAGGGAAATAACAATGAAGGATTTATTCGGCACCCTCGACCGCTTATTCAAAAAAATGTACGGTGACAAGGCGATTGTTCGTTACCGCAACAAATATTATCCCGAAGTGGAGCCGGGAGTCGGACCGGATATGCAGTGTTTCAATTGTCATGGCAAGGGATGCTCGGTTTGTAAAGGCGTTGGTTGGATTGAAATGGGCGGGGCGGGAATTATTCATCCTAATGTATTAAAGATGGCAGGGATTGATCCCCAAAAATGGCATGGTTTTGCGTTCGGGCTTGGATTGGACCGGTGGGTGATGGCAAAGTATAAAATTGTCGACATTCGTACTCTTTTAGGAGGCAACTTGGCGTATAAACCACACGAGAATGAAAATACTTTATAGCCGACTGAAAGAATTGATTCCTGGATTAGAGGCAGGCGCTAAAGAGGTGGCGGAGGTTTTTACTTATACCGGGTTAATGACCGACGGACTTAAGGCAATCCGTTTTAATGGTAAATCCGATTATTTAATCAGCGTTGAAGTTCGGCAAAACCGCGCCGATTGCCTGTCGATCGTTGGATTGGCTCGGGAGATCGCCGCTTATTATGGGTTGAATGTTCGTCTGGAAAAAATTGATGTTAAATACCCGGCAAATGGAGAAGTGGATATCAAAATCGAGGCAAAAAACCATATTGAGAGGGTTTTGGCGGTGGAGATATCCGGCATAAAAAACGGCGAATCGCCAAAATGGCTTAAAGAAATGCTGGGAATTTATGACGTTAACAGCGTTAATCTTCTTGTTGATTTATCCAACTACACGATGCTGTATACCGGCTATCCGTCGCATCTTCTGGATAAAGACAAAATTGTCGGCGGTCGATTGTATTGGTCGATTAATAATCGCTTTAACGAAATAACGACTCTTTATGGCTCGGTGATTAAAATGGCAAAGACCGACGAATTATTAATCCGCGACGAGAATAATCCTTTGGGCTTAGCGGGGATTGTTGGCGGCAAAGTGGCGGCGATTAGCAAAGACACAAATCATATTATTGCCGAAATGGCGATCTATGATCGGGTATTAATCAGAAAAAATTCCCGGGATCTAAAAATTGTTACCGAAGCAAGCCACCGTCTGGAAAAAGACCTTGATCCTAATGGCCTGGATTATAATATGGCGCTTTTGGTATCAATGATTTTAAAATACGGAGGCGGTAAGATTGTTTGTTGGCCTTTTAGTTATTATCCTAAAAAAAGGACCGCGTCAATTATCGCGTTTGATCCGGAAAAGCCGGCAAGATGCGCGGGGATAAAAATCCCTGTTAATGACGTAAAAAGAATTTTAAATAATTTGCGTTTTAATGTGGTGGTGAAAGGTAGAAAGTGGCAGGTAACCCCGCCAACCGACCGGATGGACGTATCTATCGAAGAAGATATCACCGAAGAGGTAATTCGGATGTTTGGCTATAAAAACATTCCTTCTAATGAACCGCCGGCTTTTCCGGTAACCGAGGCAATCACCCCCAATACCGTGCTTGTGGCAGAGAAAGCGAGAGATATACTTTCGGTTTTGGGGTTTGACGAGGCCTTATCTTGGCCGATGACAAAAAGAGAGTTAAACAATTTAACGAATTACGAAGAATGGGAAAGTATCGCCACGCAGAATTCGGTAAACGAAGAATACCCGGATTTACGGCAAACACTAATGACCGGACTATATCTAGAAATGGAGGAATATCTGAAAAAAAATATTACTTATATCCGACTGTTTGAGATTGGCAATATCTTCGGCAAAATAAAAAATAAATTTATTGAACGCCAATCATTGGCAATTTTAATCAATGATTCCTCTAATGCCGTGGCGAGCGACGCCAAGTCGGCAATGGAGACAGTTCTACGCTATTTAGGGTTTACCGATATCAATTACCGTTTAGCGGTAAGAATACCCGTCATTGGCCATCCTCGTGGCGTATGGGAGATTCTGATTGATAAAGAGGTTGTTGGGATTATCTATCGGTTAAAACCCGAATATTATAACGGACAGGTTGCCTTTTGTGAAATAAATCTTTCGTTGATTTCTGAACTAATTGGTAAATATCATCTTAATCCGGCGGTAGAGCTATTAAGAAAAATTGTCACTCTCGACGCGAATATCGAATTGCCGGAAAATCAGCCGATAAAGTCCTATTTAGATAATATCACCAAAGCAATTGGCGAGCGGGCATTGTGGGAGATCGGTATTTCCGATGCGTTTAATTTGGGTAACGGAAACATTCGGTACACGATTCGCGTTTCTTACCAAGGCCTAACGGACCCCGAGGCAAAAGAAATACATCGCCAAGTGTTCGAGACCGGCCTAAACGAAAATCAAGGCGTTAATAATGGATAATTCAATCATTTATCAGTCGGGTCAGCAAAGAGATTTGTCTTTTTGGATAATCACTTTTGCTAGATTTTAATCATTTCTAGATTATGGCGAAAAATACTGAAAAAGAAAAAGATAAGTCGGGATATACCGCCGCGGACATTTTTGTTCTTGAGGGGCTGGATCCGGTAAGGAAGCGTCCGGCAATGTATATCGGCTCAACTGGAGTGGACGGACTTCATCATTTGGTTTGGGAGGTATATGACAATTGCGAAGATGAAGCAATGGCTGGCTATGCTCACAACATCGAAGTCATTTTGGAAAACGACAACCGAGTAAGAATATCTGACGATGGTCGTGGTATTCCTGTGGAAACGCATGCCCAGACCAAAAAATCAGCCCTGGAAACAGTAATGACAACCCTCCACGCCGGGGCGAAGTTTGGCGGCAAGGCCTATCAGGTATCAGGCGGTCTTCATGGGGTTGGTATCTCCGTGGTTTGCGCTTTATCGAAGTGGATGCGGGCCGAGATCTGTCGCGATGGTTTTCGTTATGCCCAGGAATACGAAAAGGGGAAAGTCAAAACAAAGGTAGAAAAAATTGGCCCTTGTCGCAAAACCGGCACGACCCAGATATTTGAACCAGACGATGAAATTTTTAAAGATGCCAAGTTGGATATTAAAAAGATTATTGATCATATTCGCCACCAGGCCTATCTTACCAAGGGTGTGAAAACAACAATTATTGATCAACGGAAAGGAAGCGAACTTCGTTATACGTTTTTCTTCGAAGGAGGTTTGAGTTCCTATATCCATTATTTGACTCGTGACATAGAGACCATCCATCAGAATGCTTTTTATGTTTCGGGAACGAAAAATGATATTGCTGTTGAGGCGGCATTCCAATATACCGAAGAATATGAATGTTTTGAAGAAAGCTTTGCCAATAATATTATTACTCCCGAGGGTGGCAGCCACTTAACTGGTTTTCGCGCCGCCGTAACAAGAAGCTTTAATGATTACGCGAGAAAAGAGGGAATATTAAAAGAAAAAGACGATAATCTTTCTGGCGACGATATCCGCGAGGGGTTAACAAGCGTTGTTTCTGTTAAAATTCACGAACCGCAATTCGAGGGACAAACAAAAGCCAAGCTTGGCAATCCGGAAGCAAAAATGGCCGTTGAGTCGGTGATAACGGAGGCGTTGTCGGACTATATGGAAAGAAATCCGCAAGACGCGCGGTCGATAATCGAAAAATGCCTATTGGCGGCAAAGGCCAGAAGGGCGGCAAAAGCGGCAAGAGAGACCGTTTTGAGAAAAGGGATTTTGAGCGGGTTAAGTTTGCCCGGCAAATTAGCCGATTGTTCGTCTCGCGATCCGTCGCAGTCAGAGTTATTTATTGTTGAGGGGCCGTCGGCTGGCGGTAGCGCAAAGCAGGGTCGCGACCGTCATTTTCAGGCAATATTAACCCTGCAAGGAAAAATTCTGAATGTGGAAAAGGCGCGGTTAGATAGATTGTTAGATTCCAAAGAAATCCGGTCTTTAATCATTGCCCTGGGTACGGCGGTGGGGGAAGATTTTGACTTGAGTAGGTTGAGGTATCACCGAATAATTATTATGACTGATGCCGATGTTGATGGCGCTCACATTAGAACTTTGCTTTTAACGCTGTTTTATCGTTACCTGAAGCCAACTATTGAAAATGGACACTTGTATGTCGCCCAACCGCCTCTTTATCGCTTGCAGGTTGGCAAGAAGGTGGAGTACGCTTACCTTGAAGAGGATAAAGAGGAGATAATGGGAGAGATGAAAAAAAGTGGTGTTGTTGCCATCCAGCGCTATAAAGGGCTTGGAGAAATGAATCCCGAACAGCTGTGGGAAACAACAATGAATCCGGAAAATCGTATTTTGCTACAAATAAAGATCGAAAACGCGAAAGAAGCTGATAAGATGTTTGATGTTTTGATGGGGGAGGAGGTATTGCCGAGAAAGAAATTCATTCAGGCGCACGCTAAAGCGGTAAAGAATCTCGATGTTTAGGCGTTAAATCGCAATTTTCAATTTACAATTTTCAATTTTCAATAAATTCTTCAATTATCCAATTTTCAATTCATTAATTTTGCGAAATATTGGCATTTGACGACACATTGACACATAGCTGGGGCTGAAGTATCATTCACCATTCAGCCCTCACGGGCGTTTTTAATAAAACAAATATGGCATCAATTATCGATAAATTAAGTATCTTTCTTGGGGAGGTCAAGAACGAAACAAAAAAAGTGGATTGGCCGACAAGACAGCAAACAATCAAATATACAATAATTGTTATTGGTTTCTGCTTGGTGGTGGCGATTTATTTGGGAGGTATCGATTATGCTTTTGGCCGTTTTTTAAATTTTCTTATTACTCGGAATCCTTCGTAGGCACTAATTATATATGGCAAAACAAAATTTACCCCAAGAGCGTCAATGGTACGTCATTCATACTTATTCTGGCTACGAAGACGCGGTTTGCAAGAGCTTAAAGCAAAGGATTGAGTCCTTGGGAATGGAAGACCGGATTTTTAATGTTCTTGTGCCTAAAGAGAAGAAAATTAAAATTAAGGGCGGGAAAAGAAAAATTACCGAAGAAAAGATTTATCCCGGCTATGTATTAGTTGAGATGATTGTTACCGATGAGTCGTGGTATGTTGTTAGAAATACCCCCAATGTTACCGGATTTGTCGGCGCGGGAACCACTCCGGTGCCAATTCTTGCAACGGAAATCGATACTTTAAAAAAGCGAATGGATTTGGAAGAGCCAAAGTACGAAATGGAATTTCAACCGGGGGAGTCGGTTAAGGTTGCCGATGGTCCGTTTAAGGACTACGACGGCAAGGTTGTTGAAGTTGACAAAGAAAGAGGCAAGATTAAAGTTTTAATTAATATTTTTGGAAGAGACACCCCTGTTGAATTAGACTCCTTGCAAGTAAAAAAGCTCTAATATTTATGAATGATGATTTATGATTTATGAATGACGATTCTATATTCATAATCTTTTGAACATCGTAGAGAGTTTTTTTGTGAAATATTTAATGAATTATACAAGTAAAATTTCGAGCTTAATAAAGTTATGGCAAAGAAAATTAAAATAATTCTTACAATTCAAATTCCCGCCGGAAAAGCGACCCCGGCGCCCCCAATCGGTCCGGCGTTGGCGCAACACGGAGTGAATATTTCTGAATTCTGCCAACGATTTAATGATATGTCGAAAGGACTGATGGGATTTACAATTCCCGCCGAGATAACGATATATGATGATCGGAGTTATGCCTTGCGCCTCAAACAACCGCCAGCCGCGGAATTAGTCAGAAAGGCAATCGGAATAGAAAAGGGCTCTGGAGTGCCAAATAAAACAAAGGTAGGAAAAATTACTAAAGATCAATTAAGAAAAGTTGCCGAGCAGAAAATGCCCGACCTGAATACCGACGACATTGAAGCGGCGATGAAAATCATTGCCGGCACGGCAAGAAATATGGGGGTTGATGTCGTCGACAAGTAAGCTCCCCGGGGTATTGATTGTTTCGCTGAAGTTCTATCGAAGGCTCGCTTAGCGAGCCGAAGGCCAGCTTAGCTGGCCGAAGGGGGATAAGGCCATAACAGGCAGAGAACTAATATATGAAGGTTTTTACCATCAAAAACACGTTCGCTGTTTCGACAGTTGTTATCGGGGTCTTAATAAGATTCATTCTTCACCGCTATTTTGGCGTGTTAAGTTTTGAAGCGACAACCGCCTTCTCGCTTAACAACGGATCTCTTTCTGATTCTTTGTATGGAATTATTGTTCCGTTAGTTGCCATGGTGTTTATCGGTGTTTGTATTTCTAACAAAACAACATATCGTCTTTTTTCGTTTTCCGGCGTTTAGGCCGTTTTTGAGGCAATAAATCCGACCGTTACTGCCAAAAGAACCGGATTAATTTACTTACGGCAGTGATTTAATAAAAGACAAGCCAGACATAGAGTTGATTAAGAATCAGTAGTAAATTTTAAGACATAACCCTTTCTAATCGAGGGGTTTTTGTTTAAAAAATGAATTTGGAGAAATCTTGCGGTTAAGTTATGATAGAAATGATTTATATTCGTAATTAACAACAAAACCATGATTTTATCTGATAAAGACATTAAGGAACACATCGCCAAGGGGATAATCAAAATTATCCCTGCCCCAGATTTCGAAGAACAATTAGGTCCTTGTTCCTTAGATCTGCATCTTGGGAATAGCTTTAAGACCTTCAAGCCCAGTAGATATCCTTATTTGGATCTAAAGAGAAGCACGAACTTTGAGGACTTGATGGAAACTATTGATGTTCCCGACGGATCGCCTTTTGTAATGCAACCGAAAGAATTTGTTATTGCCGTTACTAAAGAAGAAATAACTCTTCCTGCTCATATTATGGGGCGACTGGACGGTAGAAGTTCTTTGGGTAGGTTGGGGCTTATTGTTCATTCTACAGCAGGCAGGTTTGATCCTGGTTGGGCGGGAAAGGCAGTTATGGAGTTTGGTAATATGGGAATTATGCCGATGATTCTTTACCCCGGGATGAGAATCGTCGCGATGACTTTTGAAACCCTATCAAGCGAATCAGAAACTCCTTACTTAAAACAGAAAGACCACAAATATGCTGGGCAGATCCAAGCCACGGCAAGTAAGATAAACGAAGAAAAGGATAAGTTATAAATATGGATAAACGACACCAAGAATATCAATACCTTGATTTACTGAAAGAATTGATTGATAGTGGCGTTGAGCAAGTTGATGCTGGCACGGGCGTTAAGACATACAGTTTATTTGGCAGGCAGATGCGCTTTGATCTTTCTGACGGTTTTCCGTTATTAACCACCAAGAAAGTTTATTGGAAGGCAATTATTCACGAGCTTTATTGGTTTATTGGTGGGCAATCCAATATTAAATATCTTGTTGATAATAATATTCACATTTGGGATGATTATCCCTACCGTATTTACCGTGAAAAAATCGGAGACGGTATTGAGAAGGAAATGACAAAGGAGGAATTTATATCCAAAATAGAAACCGATGTTGAGTTTGCGAAAAAACACGGGAACTTGCCAAAAGTTTATGGAGATATGTGGCGCCACTGGCCGACAAAAACAGAAAGAACTATCGATCAATTGCAATGGATTGTGGAAACTTTGCGTAAAGATAAAAGCGCTCATAATGCATTGGTAAGCGCCTGGAATCCGGAATATTTGTACGAGATGGCCTTGCCCGAAGAAGCGTGTCGTTTTCCAATCTGTCATAATATGTTTCAGGTTAATACTAACGGTGGCCGGTTGTCGCTTCAGCTTTACCAGCGCAGCGCAGATATATTTTTAGGAGTTCCTTTTAATATTGCCAGTTATGCTTTGCTTACATTAATATTGGCGCAAATAACTAACAATAAGCCAGGGGAGTTTATTCACACCTTTGGCGATATCCATTACTACGACAATCATCTTGATGCCATTAAGGAGCAATTAGAACGTGAACCGATGGCTTTTCCCACCGTGAGAATAGACCCGAGTATCAAAGAGATAGATGACTTTAATCCCGATAGGGTAGAGCTTATTGGTTACAATTCTCATCCGCCCATAAAAGCTCCATTTTCTACAGTAGGGGGGATTGTGACTAAGGACTGGAAAGATTTTGTGCAAAAGAATAAGAAGTAGGGGATAAACAATAACCATGATTTCTATAATTTGCGCTATCGGTAAAAACCGAGAGATCGGATACCAAAACCGATTACTTTGGCATTTACCATCGGATATGAAACATTTCAAAGAAATAACAATAGGGCATCCGGTTATTATGGGGCAAATTACCTTCGAATCAATCGGGAAGAATCTTCCGGGAAGAAAAAATATCATCCTCTCACTCGATCAAAATTACACAGCAGAAGGTTGCGAGATTTCCAATAATCTGACCGAGGTTTTGAATAGATATAAGGATTCAAAAGATGAGGCGTTTATAATCGGTGGGGCCAGTATTTATAAACAGTCCATTAAGTATGCCAATAAGTTATATTTAACACTCGTAGAAGATTCTCCCAATGCCGATAGTTATTTTCCTGATTATTCAGAGTTTAAAAACAAACTATCCGAAAGCGAGATATATAAAGAAAACGGTATCAGATATAAGTTTGTAGAATTAACCAAATAATCACAAAACTATGAAAGGAATCAATAAATACATTGACCAAACAAATATTAATAAAACAGCGAAAGCCGGTGACATAAAAAAAACTTGCGCCGAAGCGAGAACCTATAATTTCCGCGGGGTATGCGTTAATCCAGAATGGATAAAATTAACTGCCACAGAACTAAAAGGGACCGGCATTAATGTGATTTGCTTGATTGATCCGCCAATCGGCGATAGTCCGTATCGCAATCGTTTAACGTGGTGTAAAAAAGCAAAAAAGGACGGCGCTACCGAATTAGATATTGTTGTTAATGTTGTTGATGTAAAACATGAAAGATGGGATAAAATTTTAAAGGAATTAGGGCCGCTTTGTAAGATCCTTCCTGTAAAAATCATCATCGGTTCCGGATATCTAATCGACGAAGAAATCGCTAAAGTATCGCAAATCGCAAAGAAAGCTGGAGCGATTTGCGTTAAGCTGGCAACGGCGAAAGACCCATTGGAAAACAGAGAGGTATTGGAGAAAACATATCACCTAAAAATAATGAGAAAAAACGCTCCCGGGTTATTAATTAAAGCATCGGGTAATATTAAAACCTTGGCCGATCTAGAAATGGTAAGAAAAGCCGGCGCCGACATTGTTGGCACTTCCAGTGGCGTGAAGATGGTTGACGAGTGGAGTAAGAAAAACAAGGAAAAATAGCTGATGAGCTAGAAAAAGAAGGCTAAGCCTTCTTTCTCCTTCTTTTTTCATTTTATCTTTGTTTTTGTTGAGGATTCGCCCTGATCGGAATCTTGTCGGATAGAAATGTACGGGTTAACTTTTCGGCTTCATGATAGTTATTTACCCAGTGGATTCGTTTCTCGTTTTTTAGCCACGTCATCTGCTGTTTGGAAAATTGATGGATTTTTATTGCCAAAATATTCACCGTCTCTTCGTAACTAATTTTTCCTTGAAGGTATAACGCCCCATAACGGTATTCCAATCCAAATCCCTCAAGCCGTTTAAAAGAAACGCCACTTTTTTTCAACCTTTTTATTTCTTCAATCAAACCGTCATCTATTCTTCTAAGAAGGCGTTTTTTTATCAGTTTATCTAGAACTGCTTGGTCCTTATGAATTCCGATTATTAAAACCGGACTGGATATCGGGTTTAATTCTATTTTCGGGATCGTTTTATTCTTGTTTAATATTTCCAATGCGCGAATTAATCGCCGGCGGTTACAACGGTCAATTGATTTTGCTCTTATCGGGTCGCGCTTAGATAGCATCGTAAATAACTTTACTGTTGATAGTTTTTCCAATGATTTTCGTAAATTCCAGTCAGGACGAACTTCAGGAATGACCATTCCCTCGATTAATGACTTAATATAAAACCAAGCGCCACCGCATATAATCGGCGTTTTTCCTCGACTCCAAATTTCGGCGATTGCTTTATTGGCAAGTTTTTGAAAATCGCTAACGGTGAATTTTTGTCGCGGGGTAACAATATCAAGCAAGTGATGGGGGATACTGGCCATTTCATTTTTGGTCACTTTTCCGCTGCCAATATCCATCCCCTGATAAACCTGCCGAGAATCGGCGGAAATAATCTCTCCCTTGAATTTTTTAGCTAACTGGACGGCCATTTTTGATTTGCCGCTTGCTGTCGGTCCGGCGATTACGATTATCTTTTTTTTAAAATATTGTAAATCTTGCTGGACTATTTCGCCAGTTAAACTCCACGGCGAAGCATTAGTAATTTTTACAGTTATAAATTTGCCGATTAGTGATTTGGGTCCTTTAAACTTTACGGTTTTATATTCCCAGGACTTACCGGCCAATATTCCGTTAGAAAACGAATCCGGTAAAACAATCATTTCTTTGTTTAAATAAGCGGTATTTTTTTCGAGCGCCGATTTTCTTAAAATATCTGTTAAGACATCAAATCGACGGCTTTTTTCCTCTAAGGAAATGTTGTCGGCTATTTTTGCCGCTTTTGTTCCTTTTCGTGGCGAGTACTTCGAGATATAGGCCATATCGTAGCCGATTCTTTTGAATAATTTGGCGGTGTTTAAAAATTGTTTTTTTGTTTCACCGGGAAAACCGACAATTACATCCGTTGACAAAACAATATTGGGAATTTGTTTTCGTACTTTACTAATGATTTTTTCGTATTGGCCGGCCGTATATGGGCGATTCATTTTTTTTAATATCTCATTGTCTCCCGATTGCAGGGGAAGATTCAAGTAAGGAGTTATCTTCTTACAGGTTGCCATCGCTTCAATTAATTTATCGGAAAAATCCTTCGGATGAGAGCTGGTAAACCTGATCCAAAAATTACCCGGGATGTCGTTTATTATCCTTAAAAGTTCCGGAAACATAACTGGCTGTTTTCTTTCATTTTTTCCTTGGTAGCTATTAACATTTTGCCCCAAAAGCCATATCTCTTTGTATCCTTTATCTGTAAAACACTTTACTTCGCTGACGATGTTGTCTACTTCGCGGGATTCTTCTCGTCCTTTTGTATAGGGGACAACGCAATAGGTACAGAAATTATTACACCCCTTGGTTATCGGGATAGACGCGGAGAATTTTGATAGCGATTGGGGAGTAGTGTTAAAGAAATCAACTTTCCCGCTGGTTATTATCGCTTTTGGCCAATTATCAAAATTTTGCGGGGCAAGAATATAATCAAAACCATCAGATAATTTCTTGCAATCGTTATCTAAAACGCATCCCGTTAAAATCGCGGTAAATTTTCGGCGCTTTCGCTCCTCTTTAAGTTTTCTTGCGATTCCATAAACACGATCAATTGCCGACTGCCGAACCGAACAGGCATTAACGACGATTAAATCAGCGCGGTTTATACCTTCAGTTTTCTCATACTTATTCAATTCCAAAAACGCCGTAATCCGCTCACTGTCGGAAACATTCATTTGGCAGCCGTAGGTGATAATGCAGTACTTTTTTAACATAGATTAATCATACTAAAACGAAAAAACGGCTTATTCAAGCCGCTTTTTCAATTCTATTGCCCTTATTGGGATATCTGCGTGCAAGAACCATTCCGGCAAACCGTTTTAATGTTTCCCCCAAAACCGCTGCAATAATCCGGGCACTGAATCGCCGTATCGATGTAATTTTTGTTTCCGAATGAGCATTCTTTTGTGCCCTTTTTTACTCCGCAAGCGCAATCATTATCCGTTTGGCATCCCATCGCGCATTCATTTACATAAGCCATCTTCTGTCGCGCCGCCTTTAGGGCGCATTCGTTGGAATAAGTTATTCCGTCTTTGCCGCAAACGGGATTCCATTCTTCGGTACAAACGATATTTTGGGAATTTGCTTGTTTAACAACAAAATAGACAATCACCATAAGTATCACAGAAACCGTTAGAATAACCAAACCGATAATAATTTTTTTGTTCATAGAGTTATAGTTAGGGGATAAACATATTCAATGATAATCTATAAATTGCGGACTATCAACAGGCGTTGACTACAAATCATTTTGCCCCGTATCAGTAAACTACCCCTTGGCTCCGTATTTACTGACTAATTTATGGATAATTTCTTGGACTAAGGGATTCATTTCCTCGTGCCAATCCACCAACCTAGATTCTGGTCCGCCATATTCCCCCTGCCATTTTCTCATAATACCAGTTTCTTTCTCATACATAGAAGATCCAGAAGTATCCCAGAGTTGTTCGTAAGATGGTTCGGGCTGATTAGCGGCCAGTTGTCGCACCTCGATAACGGTATAAACGGCAAATATATTCTCCAGAAGATGAGAAAACAATTCTTCGGGAATAATGTCAAATAATCGATTTTGATAATAAAAATCGGTAATTTTTTTAACCATTCCATCAAGATATCCTTCAACGACTGATTTTAGTCGTTCTTTCCGGCTTTTTTCTTTCTCCCAAAATCTTTTTGCCGGTAGCGGACCCTTGGCGTGCAGGGAACCCATAACGATACATCTTTCCTTATCGCTCGGTCTTTTATTTAGATCGTCGATGTCGGCTAGTCCAAGAATCGCATTACGGACATCAATAGTCATCGGTAAATAAGAGCTAGACGGCTTTAATAATTCCTGAAGCTGATTAAGCCAATCCTCAAGTTTATAATCATTTTCTCTACGAATATTATTGTCTCCAAGAGAGTCGGGCTCAATTTTAGTAAGAGGAATTTGTGAAGCGATTGCCGTGGCTCCTATTGCCGCTCCAGAATATCTCAAGAAATTTCTTCTTGATATTTTAGAATTTTTCGGCGCTTTCCGTTTTCTTTCTATTGCCATTGCCCCTAAGGTGGTCAAAGCGGTAAAGAGAAATGCCACTTCAGCGGAAACAATAGCCCCTTTCACTCTAAACTCCCTAGAGAATCTTTCGTCAGCCTTGCTTAAAAAATCATAAACTTCTTTGGCGTCAATTTCGCTTTCGAAGAACTGGCTATCAAAATAGGGATCACTTGCTTTAATGTGCCCAATTATCATTTGTTGCAAATCTCCGCCGGCCGGTTCATTGTCGACAAACCAACGTTCTGGGCCAAGATATCCGGGGATAAGATCAGCAGCAATTATCCGCAACTTTTCTCCGGCTGGCAAAAACCTAAAAACATTTTTTATTGGAACTACCCCTAATTTGGAATTTTCCCATTGACCAAGATTGGGTATCCAACCCGCTGGCAATCCATCGGGAATTATTGTTTCTGGTTTAATGGCACCTATTTTTTTAAGTGTTTCGTTGCTCCACGATGTTCCGTTATTGGGTGCCGGTTCTCCGCTAATAAAATGCTCGCCGTAAATAACATGGGTTTTTACTGTCGGTTTTTCCTGTTGTTCGGGATTTTGTTCGCCAACTGTCTGTCGATTTCCACTTTCTCTTTTGAACATAAGTACCCAATTAAAATATATAAAATGTAATTTATTTAAAAATATCAACCTTGATAGATATTATTCCATTTCTTCTTTCTTTTCTTTCAGGTAGCCATGCCAGCTGTCGATAAACTGAAACACGGTTTGAAGCGGCGCTTCAAAGAATAAATTCAAAAGAAGAATCAATATGTTGTATCTCTTAAACTTTCCCGATAGCCATTTACCGACTCTAACAAATGGCAAAAAGAACAGATCGCCAATGAATTTAAAAAAACTTTCCTTATCTTCTTCGATTGACAATTCTCTTGTCCATTGCTGGGTCTTAATTCCCGAGAAAGCGATTAAACAGAAAAAGACAAAGAAAATAACAATACTCAAGAAACTGAAATGAATTTTATTAAGAATGTAAATAACCCCAAGAAAGACCCCGGACGATATCGCCAGAAAAATCAAAGCCAAAAACGCGTTAAGGGCTAGTCCTCGTTGTTTTTGCGGTCGAATTTCATAAGTCTCTACCTGTTTTGCCGACTTGATATAACGGATTGCCTCCATTGCTACCCGCGGGGCGATTTCGATTTTCGGTGGCTTAATCGATGAGGCGATAATTAGCATTAAAGAAGGGGGGATAAGAAGGTTGATTGCCAGTACCGGCCAGGAGAACGAATGAGTGATATATTTATCGATGGGGATTTCTGCCAAAAATGTGATAAACATTTTCGATAAAAGGATTGATATTACCGATCGGATTCCCGAGCGCCTTACCTTGGCTTTAACGGTGTCGTGACGGAGGCGATAAGCAGAGAGTAGCTTTATCTCCAGCTCTTCCTTTTCTTCAAGAATATGTTCTCCTGAAAATGGATTATCGCCGACGATATCGCCAATAATCAAGAAGGGGGCGATATGGCGAGATATTATTTTGTATATTCTTTTCCCGACGGGATTATTAATCTCTTGGTCAATTCGCGTCTTAGTTAGGTGAAGGTTTTTACCAATACCGATAACCTCATCTTCTGATATTTTTAACCAGTCCGGATAATAATAGCGGAACAAGCGGTAAGAAATCAGAGTATAGTCGGATTTTAATAGCGCCTTTTGGCAAGCAATATAAATTTGTAAATATTTATCTTCTTCGGAGATATTTTCTGTTATATGGATCATTGGCGCCAGCGTTTCTACCATATACGACAGCAGGGCGCGTTCTTTTAACGGTGGCGCCAGTCGTTCTTCCAACTCACAGCTTGCCAATTCTTTCATCCACTCCGATAATTCGTTTCTTTCATTGCCGGCTAACGAGTCCGACAAGTTATTAAGAATTATAAGAGTATTTTTGATTGTTGTTTCTACGATATCCACCCTTACCTCGGGAATTTTTCCATTAGGAAAATAGCCGCCACGAATTAGTTCCTTAACTAGGGGATGGGCAATTTCCCGCGGATTAGTATTAAGCATTAAGCGCCTTTTCAAACTTCTTAGTACCGCGTTACGTCGTAAAAGATGCTCTTCTTGAAAATCAATAACCTGGCGAAGTTTTTCGTAAAGAGAGGCAACCGATGACGATACATGGTCAACGTTAATCTTTGGGGCAGTTAGTTCACTCTTTCGCACATCATCGCCGTGCATTAGTCGCTCGATATATTTTTGCGTTGGAGGATTAATCATCTATTGGTCAAACGGATTAAACCG
This sequence comes from bacterium, assembly GCA_043798775.1. Classification (GTDB taxonomy): domain Bacteria; phylum Patescibacteriota; class Minisyncoccia; order Minisyncoccales; family GWA2-46-15; genus CAZUEG01. The sequence continues at coordinate 19,736 of JAZDOL010000030.1, forward strand.
TTTTCTTTTTATTAATCACGGTGATAATTTGCGCTATTAGTTTTTCCGGTTTCATTGTTCCCAAATCACGATTACGCGACCTGACGCTTATTGTTTTCGCTTTTTGTTCTTTGTCGCCGATAATAATCAGATAGGGGATTTTTTTCATTTCTCCGTCGCGAATCTTTCTCGACATCGATTCCGGCTTATCGTTGAATTCCGAGCGGATCCCCGCTTTTAAAAGCGAATCATTAATTTTCCTGCTGTAGGATAATTGCTTATCGGTAATCGGAATAATAAGCGCCTGAACCGGCGCCAGCCAAACAGGAAAAGCTCCGGCGTAGTGTTCGATTAATATGCCAATAAATCGCTCGAATGACCCAAACAACGCCCGATGAAGAACATAAGGCCTCTCTTTTTGCCCCTTGTCGTTAGTAAAATTCATATCAAATCTTTCCGGGAGATTAAAATCGAATTGCAAGGTTGAACACTGCCATTCACGGCCAAGGCAATCCTTGATTTTATAATCCAGCTTTGGACCATAAAATGCCGCCTCTCCTTCTTGTCTTATGTATTTGAGCCCCTGTTCTTTGGCGACATCTTCCAGTATCTTTTGAGTAAACCGCCAACCTTCGTCATTGCCGGCATATTTTTCTTTATTTTTGGGATCGCGTAGGGATAGGTATACATTAAATTCCGTAAAGCCAAATGTTTTCAGAATATAAAGGATAAAATCGGCGACTCGCTTTAGTTCTATTTTAACCTGATCTTTAGTGCAAATAATATGAGCATCGTCTTGGGTAAAGCCACGAACGCGAGTCAGTCCCGACAATTCCCCAGATTTTTCGTAGCGGTATACTGTTCCACATTCCGCCCAGCGAATCGGTAATTCGCGATAGCTTCGTGGCGTACTATTATAAAGAGTTACATGGAATGGACAGTTCATCGGCTTCAAAAGGTATTCGTCTTTTATTTTTGCTGTTTTTCCTTCCTGGGCGTCTTTCAATGTTTGCCCGACTTCTATCGCCGGATACATACTTTCGTTATAAAATCCCCAATGGCCGGAAGTCTCCCATAATTTACGACTGCCAATGTGCGGAGATCGAACCAGTTGATACCCATTCTTTAAATGTTCTTGATACCAAAAGTCCTCCATTACCCGCCACAGCATTGCTCCTTTTGGTTGCCATAATACTAATCCCATTCCAACGCTTGGATCAATTAAAAACAACTCCATTTCCTTTCCCAATCGGCGATGATCGCGTTTTTCCGCCTCCTCTTGTTTTTTTAGGTATTCGTCTAATTCTTCTTTTATTTCAAAGGCGATTCCGTAAATCCTTTGAAGCATCGGTCGTTTTTCGTCTCCGCGCCAATAATCGCCAGCCACTTTTGTCAACTTAAAGGCTTGGGGGTTGATTTCTTTTGTCGATTTTACATGGGGACCCTTGCAGAGATTATGATACCAACCGGAATCATAAAAGCTTAAATCTTTTTCCCCAGCTACTTTCAGATCGTTGATCAATTCGGTTTTATAGGGATCGTTTTTATAGAAAGCGAGAGCTGACTTGAAGTCCTCTTTCTTTTTTGTAAATTTAATATCTTTTTTTATTAATTCCCGCATCCTTTTTTCAATCCACGAGAAATCACTTTCCGATAACGGTTTTTCCGGGTCGTAATCCTGATAGAAGCCATTATCAATAATTGGGCCGACTCCCAAGCCGGTTTTCGGATATCTTTCCAGAATCGCCATACTCATTAAGTGAGAAAGCGAATGGCGTACTTCATCAATTGTTTCTTTTTTTTGCATTTTTGCCATATATTTGTTTATTTCGCCTAATCTACCTTTCTACCATAAAATGGGCTAATTTGCCACGATGGCGCAATGCCGGGTCCGGCGGTGATTAACAATATTTATTACCAAGTTATAAATAAAAAACCTCTTTGAAAGAGGTTTGTTTTGGTTTTGGTTGAGGTTGGACCTCAACCAAGAACAAGCCTCTTCTCTAAGAGGTAGTGGTAGTTGCCGTGGTATTCAATTGGGACAAGATTTCATTCATGCTACTTGTAAACTATCAAAGGTTATTTGTCGTGTCAAGATAACCTTTTGTTTTCTAATCATCAATTATCAATCATCAATCATCAATCATCAATCATCAATCATATCTCCATCACTTCCTGAATATCGTCGCAGATCATCTTCGGCATTCCGTCGCGACTGTCAATTTTTCCGCGAATGAAAACAATTTTATTTTCTTGCCAGGCATCCGGGTTGCGCTCCAGAACGCTGGGAAAAGCGATCACTTCGATCTTGTCTTTTTCGTCTTCCACTTTTACGAATAACATCGGCTTGCCGCTCTTGGTGATGATTTTTTTAACTGAACAGATGATTCCGCCGATTTTAACAATCTGGCCGGTCAATTCCTGGGTAATGCGGCAGATGGGTGTCGTTCCGCGCTCCAGTATCTTTTTAAAGCTTTCAAGGGGGTGGCTCGACACATAAAGGCCTAAAAGCTCCTTTTCCCATGTGAGTTTATCTGTTTTTGTTGCTGGAGGAGCGCTGGGAAGCGATAATCCCGACGATTTGAATCCGGTGTTGTCAAATAACCCACGTTGCTTGTTACTCTTATCTTTTTTATCTCTATTATATTCAAGAATTTTTTCGATATTCTGCAATAAATGGTTGCGTTCTTCCAGGGTGTCAAAAACCCCGGCTTTTATCATACTTTCCAATGATTTCTTGTTTAGATCTTTAGAAATAATTCTATCTAAAAAGTTTTCAATTGATGAATACGGACCATTGGCCTTTCTTTCTTCAACAATGATTTGCACGATCCCATCGCCAACGTTCTTAATTGCCGATAATCCGAAACGAATCTTATGTTCATCGGGAACGACGCTGAAAAAGCGAAAACTTTCGTTGATATCCGGAGCTAAAACATCAATACCCATTTTTTTACATTCGCCGATTAAGGTACTGATCCGTTCCATATCGTGCTTTTCCGAAGTTAATAACGCCGCCATAAATTCTACCGGATAATGGCATCTTAAATATGCTGTTTGGTAGGCAATCAAAGCGTAGGCGGCGCTATGACTTTTATTAAATCCATAACGGGCAAACGGCAGAATCCATTCCCAAATCGTTTCCGCTGTCTTTTTGGTGATCCCGTTTTTAATCATTCCTTGGATCATTTTTTCCTGTTGGGACTCCAAAAGAGACTTGATTTTCTTGCCAACAGCTTTTCTTAAGACATCAGCTTCGCCTAGCGTAAAGCCAGCTAATTCTCTGGCGATAAGCATTAATTGCTCCTGATAAACACAAATCCCATATGTCGATTTAAGAATTGGCTCCAGTTTGGGGTGAAGATAGGTAATTTCTCTTCGTTTGTGTTTACCATTAATGAAATCGGGAATGAACTGCATCGGCCCCGGACGGTATAGGGCAACCATCGCGACAATATCTTCAAATTCTGTTGGCTTTAGTTGCTTTAAGTATCTTTGCATTCCCGACGATTCTAATTGAAAAACGCCAATCGTATCCGCTTTCTGAAGCACATCGTAGGTCTCTTTGTCGTCAAGGCGAATATTCTCCAGGTCAACGGAAATATTTTGTACCTTATAAATTCTTTTTAAAGTATCCTCGATGATCGTTAAGTTTTTAAGCCCCAAAAAGTCCATCTTTAGTAGTCCCATGTCTTCAATCGCATGCATTTCGTATTGGGTAACAATACTTAAGTCGTCTTGGGTGGGGTGTTGTAGGGGAATCAGTTCTTCTAATGGGTCGGCGGAAATCACCACCCCGCAGGCGTGAGTCGAAGCATGGCGGGCAACCCCCTCAAGTTTCTTGGCAAAATCAATCAGTTTTTGCGCCTGCGGGTCGCTGTCGTATAGTTCCTTGAATTCTGCCACTTTTTCCATTGTTTCGCTTAAATCCATTTGAAAAGGGATCATTTTTGCGATTTTGTCGCAATAACTATAACTATAAAGAAGGGCCCGGCCAACATCTCTGATAACCGCTCTTGCCGCCATTGTTCCAAAAGTAATGATTTGCGCCACGTGGTCTCTGCCGTATTTTTCGCAAACATAATTTATTACTTCGTCGCGGCGTCGATCGGCAAAATCCATATCGATATCCGGCAAACCGCCGGCCCTTTCTGGGTTTAAAAACCGTTCGAATAAAAGATTATGTTGTAAGGGATTGATGTTAGTAATTCCTAAAACATAAGCCAGTAGCGATCCGCCAACCGATCCGCGCCCGGGGCCGACAACGATTTTCTGTTGTTTTGCCCAATTCACAAAATCCTGAACAATTAAGAAATAGGGAATAAAATCCATCTGTTTAACCACGCCGATTTCGTATTCCAAACGATCTTTGATTTGCTGGGTTATTTCGGCGGGGAATCTTTTTAATAGACCAGCATCTACTAATTCCATTAAATACGATTCGGGGGTCTTTCCTTCGGGAACGGGGAAAGCTGGCATTTTAATTTTCCCTAACTCAAAATCAAAATTACACAAAGCGTCAATTTTTTGGGTATTAGAGATCGCCTCCGGATAATCTTTAAAATCACTCGCCATTTCTTCGGGACTCTTCATCGAAAAATCATCTCCCTTCATTGTCAGCCGTTCCGGGTCGTTGGGATCGGCGCCGGTATTAATCAACATTAAAATATCTTGCGCCTCGTTGTCGTCTTTGTTGAGATAATGCATATCGCAAGTGGCAACAAGAGGAACACCAATCTTTTTTGCCAGCTTGATAATTTTTTCGTTAACAATTGCCTGCTCTTTAATATTTTTGTGGTTTTGAAGTTCCAAGTAAAAACCATCGTCGCCAAATATTTTTTTATATTTTAGCGCGGTTTTCTCTGCTTCGTCGTCATTGCCGGCCATTAGTAAGCGAGGAATTTTGCCCTGCAAGCAAGCGGACATCGCGATTAATCCCTCGCTGTGTTTTTCCAGGAGCGCTTCGTCGATTCTTGGTTTATAATAAAAACCCTCCAAATGGGCTTTGGTAATTAATTTAACAAGGTTTTGGTATCCCACCTGATTTTTTACCAGAAGAATAATGTGATATCGGTGATTATCAACTCCCGGCTGGCGTCCATGCATATCGCCCGTGGCAAGATATAGTTCGGCGCCGATAATCGGTTTGATTCCTTTTTCTTTTGCCTTTTTATAAAACTCGATCGCTCCATATAAGACCCCATGATCGGTAATTGCCAAAGAATCCATTTTTAGTTCTTTGGCGCGGCTTACCAAGCCGTCAATTTTTGCCAGCCCATCAAGAAGCGAGTAATGGCTATGAACATGAAGATGGGTGAATTTGCTATCCATGGGAATTGAAGAAAGATTACTGAAAAAATAATCCAACGCGCCACCAAAACACAAACCATCTCGCGCGAAACATTAACCCATTTTACTTGCGCTATTGTAACAAGTCAAATCCAGCCGAAATATCCACCGCAATAGTTCTCAGTTTTCAGTTTTTCCGCCCAAGGCGGATCCGCCACAGGCGGACAATGAGTTCTCATCCTTCGATTAATCACTCAGGATGATACTGAGCAGTGTCGAAGTATCAATGAATCAGTTTTCAAACAATTTTAATTAGTTTGTGTTATTGAGAACTGTTCCGCCAGCCGGCGGATGAGAACTGAAAACTAAAGAGTGTTATAATCCAACTATGCAAAATAATAAAGTTAAACCTACTATTAAAGAAGAGCGTCGTCTGTGGCAACGGGGTTTTTGTTTTGTTTGTGGAATTGATGAAGCCGGGAGGGGACCGCTGGCCGGGCCGGTAACCGCAGCGGCAGTGGTGATAAATTCGAAATTCGAATATCGAAATCCGAAACAATATCAAAAATCAAAAAAATTTAAACAACAAAAACTAAAAACATCTATAACCGATTTTTCTGATGTAAAAAAGTTTTTATCATCGTTGGGAGTGGATGATTCCAAAAAGTTGACGGAAAAGCAAAGGGAAGTTGTTTATGAAAGATTAACAAAATCAAAGCTGATTAATTTTGGTGTTGGTATTGTTTCAGAACGTGTAATCGATAAAATCAATATTAAAAATGCCGCGGAAAAGGCAATGTATTTAGCGGTTAAAAAATTTAAGCGCCAGCCAGATTTTTTATTAATTGACGGAAATGATTTAAAAAATACAGAATTATTAAAATTTAATCATAAGTTGATAATTAAAGGCGACGAAAAAGTATTTTCGATTGCCGCGGCTTCAGTTATTGCTAAAGTAACCAGAGATCGGTTAATGGTAAAATATGATAGAAGATTTCCCGGCTACGGTTTTAGGGTTCATAAAGGATATCCGTCAAAGTTCCACCTCACCCGTCTTAAAAAGCTTGGTCCCTCAAAAATCCATCGCCGTTCGTTTGGTCCAGTAAGGGAAATAATCGGCAAGCGTCTTGATTAAAACTATTTTCCGTGTTATTTTTATCCCGTTAACGTCGTTTTGATTTTATTTTGTCATTTGTTATTTGTCCCACTGAGCGGGATTCCGTCTCTGGCGGATAATTCGAAATCATAGTTTTTTTGTCATTTGTTATTTGTCCGCCTATGGCGGATCCGCCTCTGGCGGATAATTTGAATAATTGTATGGGTGTTCCAAAAAAACGAATTACCAGTTCTACGCAGGCGCAAAGGCGAAAACACTTGCGGCTTAAACCAATTAACCTGATTGCTTGTCCAAAATGCAGTCAACAAATAATGCCTCATCAGATATGCCGGTTTTGCGGTTTCTATAAAGGAAAAGAGGTTATCAATGTCTTGGCAAAATTAGACAAAAAAGAACGCAAGGCGCGGGAAAAGGACATTAAAGAAACCGAAAAAGAAGCGCAAGCGCCAAAAGAACCGGAAGCATAATCCAGTTCTCATTTTTCAGTTTTTTCTCCCAAGGCGGATCCGCCACAGGCGGACAATAAGTTCTCAATTTACTAAACCAACAAGATTGTTTTAAAGTTGATTAATAAGAGCTTATTGAGAATTGATCTGCCAGTCGGTGGACCGAGAACTTTTTAGAATTATTATTGTGTTTGAGAATTGAAAATTATAAATTAGAATATTATAGTACCTTGGTTGTTTGAAAATTGAAAATTGGTAATTGAAAATTTTTTAGGTATGTCCTCCCGTCATTTAGCTCGCTCTATCGTCGTTCAGAGTTTGTATCAATGGGATTTTTTTAATAAAGACAAAGAAGTACTTGGGCGAGCAATAAAAGAGAATATTGAAAACTTCTCTCCGGACGTAAAAGATATCAAATTTATAAACCGAATGATACAAGAAATTGTTATCCATCAAGAAGAAATTGATGAGCAGATTGTTAAGGTGGCGCCGGAATGGCCGACTGACCAAATTCCGATCATCGACCGGAATATTTTAAGAATCGGACTCTATGAATTATTATACGGTGACAAAAAGGCCGTACCCCCAAAGGTGGCAATTGACGAAGCGATTGAATTGGCGAAAAGTTTTGGTGGAGAAAACTCCGGCAAATTCATTAACGGGGTCTTAGGAACAATATATAAAGAATGTAGCAAGCTCGCCGAGCGAGTCGAGCTCGCTGAGCGAGCTGATAATAAATATCACAATGCTGGAATCACAAAACAGAAAAAAAGAAATCGATTTTAGTAAAATAGAAGAAAAACTTGACCTGTCGTTTAAAAACAAAGACCTGCTCGTTCAGGCCTTTTGCCATCGGTCGTACCTTAACGAGAATCCTGGGTTTTGCGTGGAACACAACGAACGGTTGGAGTTCCTGGGAGATGCTGTTTTGGAACTGGCGGTTACGGAAAAATTATATGAAATGTTTCCCGATCGTCCCGAGGGGCAATTAACAAATTTACGCGCTTCTTTAGTAAATGCCAGGATGCTATCAACAGTTGCCGGTGATTTGGGTTATAATGAATTTCTTCTTTTGTCCCGCGGGGAAACCAAAGAGATCGGGAAAGCTCGGCATTATATTTTGGCTAATGCTTTTGAGGCGGTGATGGGAGCGATATATTTAGATTGCGGATATTCTCCGGCCGTAAAATTGGTTAATAAGTATCTGATGCCTCATCTGGAAATGATTATAAAAACCGGATCTTATAAAGACGCCAAATCGCTTTTTCAGGAGAAAGCGCAAGAGGAGGGAGGGGTTACGCCGATATATAAGGTGTTAGACGAATCTGGTCCGGATCACGACAAGCGGTTTGTGATCGGTGTTTTTTTGGGCGACGAGTGTGTTGCCCAGGGCGAGGGTTCGTCAAAACAGGAAGGGGAAACCGACGCCGCCAAGAATGCCTTAAGCGTCAAACATTGGTAGAGATATTGAGATTTACAGTTATTAGTGGTATACAATTAACTATTAACTAATATTATCATCCAAAAACGAAAACATGTTGACTATCAGATTATATCGTACAGGAAAAAAGGGACAGCCATTTTTCAAAATTGTTGTTACCGATAAAAGAAGTGCCGCCCATCGGGGTCGTTTTGTCGAAGAGGTCGGCGTTTTTAATCCGATAAAAAAAGACAAAGCGTTTAAAGCGGAACGGATTAAGTATTGGTTGAAAATGGGAGCGAAGCCGTCGGCAACGGTTTATAATTTACTTGTGACGGAAAAAATTCTCGAAGGAAAGAAAATTGCCAAGCATGCCAAATCGAAAAAGAAAGAAGAAGCTAAGCCCGTGTCTGTAGCCCCCAAAGAAGCGCCTGCGGTTAAAATGGCACCCGAGGTAAAAGTTGAACCGGCTAAAGAAGCGCCTGTAGCGGAGGTGACACCAGAAGAATCAAAATAAGAAATTGTTTTCGAGGAAGCGCCTGCACTTTCCTTCCTTGCGTCAGGATAAACTCCGCCTTGGCGAAGAAGTAGAACCAGAGAAGCCAGTGACAGAAGAAACATCCGCAGTAGAAGTAACGCCGGAAGAACCGAAAGAGGAAACGCCTGAAAAGCCGGCAGAGTAAGTAGATATAATCGTCATATCAACGGACCAACGACTCGCTAAGCGAGCCAATGGGTCCGTTTTTGTTTTGAGTTATCCATTAGTCAACCCATAGAGTTGACCAACGAATGTTCAACCCCCGGGGTTGAACATATCAACCATAAAAAGAAGTAAAAGAAGGTAAAAGAAGGCGAAGCCTTCTTTGTAGTTGTTACGAGAACCGTCCTCGTAAAAGAGGAATATTCTTTTATTAGTTGCAACGAAGTGCTGAAGGTAGTTATATGGATCCACGCAGGCGGTAACTCCTCACCCACCCGAAGTTGACGGGTATTTTTGCTCTAAAAATGGTACAATTGAACAAGAATTAGAAAATGAGAAGGTTTTGGCGTATGCATAGCTATGTACACCAAAACCGAAGCGATAACCGAACAAAGTAA
>JAZDOL010000033.1:0-27072 GCA_043798775.1 bacterium
ACTTACTTTGTTCGGTTATCGCTTCGGTTTTGGTGTACATAGCTATGCATACGCCAAAACCTTCTCATTTTCTAATTCTTGTTCAATTGTACCATTTTTAGAGCAAAAATACCCGTCAACTTCGGGTGGGTGAGGAGTTACGGGTTCTCTTATTGACAAATTTGTCTATAGTGTTATAATACGTCATCGTTATAGACCATAGAACTGGGGGTCGCGGAGTTTGTCTTAGTTCGGATAGTTTGGCCCAGGCGAAACTACTCCTCGGAAAAACTTTAATTTTTGCGGTCCCGTACCCAAACTGACCCCCAGTTCTGCGGTTTACCTAAAAAACACCCTTATCGGTAAGAGTGTTTTTTAGTTTAGAACTGTCGGGTAGCTTACGGCTCGGCTACCTTTTCCACCTCGGCGATAGTCGTTTCTCCTTTCAACACCTTAATGATCCCGTCTTGATACATCGTAATCATTCCGTTTTCAACAGCTTTTCTTCTTAAATCGGATACCGAGGGGCCAGAGAGAATAAATCTTTCCATATCTTCGTCTACTAAAAAGGCCTCGAAAATTCCAATACGACTCTTGTATCCCGTGAAGTTACACTCTTCACATCCTTTATTGTGGGCAATCGTCGTGTCCGGTAGTAAATAAGCGATTGTTTTTGGGACATTAGCCAATGCTTTTTCGATAACCACCAATTCGTCTGAAGTGGGGGTTGCCATTATTCGGCAGTAAGGACAGACCCGTCTGATAAGCCGTTGAGCGATTGCCATATTAATCGCCGGAGCGATATCGGCCAGTTTTTCTCCAAGCGCCTGGAAACGAACGATCGTCCCAGCGGCGTCGTTTGTGTGGAGGGTAGTTAAAACAAGGTGGCCGGTCAAAGCCGCTTGTAAGCTATTGGTGGCGGTAGCGAGATCGCGGACCTCGCCGACAAGAATTACATCAGGGTCTTGTCGTAATATCGCCCTTAGTCCGTTAGAGAAATCGTAACCCCTTTCGGGGGCAACCTGCGTTTGAGAAATCCCGTCTAAGTGGTATTCGATTGGATCTTCAAGGGTGATAATTTTTACCTCCGGTTGACTTATTTTTTTTAAAATTGCGTATAGGGTTGTGGTTTTTCCGGAGCCGGTCGGGCCGGTAACGATAATCATTCCATTGGGACGGGAAATTTCTTTTTCAACGATTTTTAATAAATCATCGCGCATTCCCAATTCTTCAATCCCGATTAAACTTTTAGGATTCAAGATTCTTAAAACAATCGACTCCCCGTATTCCGCCGGAATCGAAGACGTTCTAACTTCTACCGGAGTGTTTCCCTTTATCAGAATGGAAAATCTTCCGTCTTGCGGACGGTTATTAATATTCAACTTTAATCCCGCCAACAGCTTTACCCTTGATAATAGGGCTTTATATGTTCTTGAATCGATTTCCCCAACATCCTGCAGTGTGCCATCAAGACGCAGGCGAATTTTAGCATTTGTTTTTTGCGGTTCAACATGAATATCAGAGGCGTCTAAAATAACCGCCCCGCCCATAATTATTTCGGTAGCTTCGGAGGTGTTGATTTTTATTGCGTCCGATATCGTTTTTTTATAATTAGGAACGCTTTTTATCGACTCCGTAACTATTTTTACAGTATTGGGCGAAAGAATTATTTCCCCGGCGATTTTTTGCGATGTATTATCCATAGTATAAAACAAGTTTAATTTAAGCTATCTTAACATTTCGTGAGCGGTAAATGAATATCTGTAAATTATGCAAATGCTTCTATGGTTTTCGATAGTCAGTCCTTACTTACGAAAGAACGCTGTGGTAGAATCAAACAATGGTTAGTAATGAAAGACACAATGGCGGAGAAGAGGTAATGGTGATTATCGACAGCAATGCGTTAATTCATCGGGCCTATCACGCTCTTCCACCGCTAAAAACAAAACAGGGAAATTTAGTAAATGCCGTTTACGGGTTTATTTTGATTTTGTTTAAAACGATTAATGATTTCCATCCCGAATATATGGCGGCAACTTTTGATTTTCCGGCGCCAACGTTTCGTCATATCAAATCAGCCACCTATAAAGCAAAACGGGTGAAAACACCTATCGACCTAATAGAACAAATACCGCTTATCAAAGAAGTGCTAACCGCTTTTCATATTCCGATCTATGAACAGAAAGGATACGAAGCAGACGACTTGATAGGAACAATTGCCACTTATGGGAAAAAACAACTTAGCGCGAAAGGAAAGATTTTTCTTGTTTCCGGGGACTATGACTTACTGCAATTAGTTAACGAGAAGGTAAGTGCCTACATTCTTAGTCGGGGAGTGAAAAACGCGAACCTTTTCGATAAAGACGCCGTCGTAAAAAAATACTCGGGATTAACGCCAGAACAGTTAATTGACTATAAGGCGCTTCGTGGCGACCAGTCGGATAATATTTCCGGAGTAAAAGGAGTAGGCGAAAAAACGGCAATTGATATTATTCGTAAATATAATACCTTGGATAATGTTTATCGGGCGATTGAGAGTAATGACAATACGAAAATTCAAATAAGGGAATCGGTAATCAAATTGCTTTTAGCCCAAAAGGAGCAGGCATTATCAAGCAGGTATCTTTCAGAAATTGAGTGTAATGTTCCGATTAGTTTTGAAATTAACGATTTGAAGTGGCGGGGATATAATCAAGAAGAGGTAGAAGCGTTATTAACTAGACTTGCTTTCCATAGTCTTATTAAGAAGTTAAATCTTGGCAATCAGAGTATTAAGTCAAAACAGCCAAAATTAATCTGATATCTATTTTATGCGCGTTCTTGTCGCTTATTATTCACATACTGGTTACACCGAAAAGTTGGCCTTTAGTATTAAAAAAGAATTCGAGCTTCAGGGTCATCGGGTAGACATGGAACGAATCTTAGCGTTAAAAGAGCGAAGCGTTTGGGGCTGGTTTGTTTGGCGAATATTCGCTGGCGATGCGGAAATTATTTCTCCGAGAATAATAGACGCCGAATCCTACGACTTAATTTGCGTTGGCAGTCCAAACTGGACAAGAATAGCGCTCCCCGTGAGCCGTTATTTAAAAACGATTAAGAAATTAGCCTATAAAAAAGTTGGCTTGTTTTCAACAACCGCGTTGCCCCCGGCTATTGAGTGGTATATTTTTTCGGCATATTCTTTGGAAAGCACATTCTCTCGAATCGTTGAAGAGAAAAAAGGCCGGCCAATAGCGACCCTTTTATTATCGAGTATCTTTGCGTCAAAAGGGGTGGATTCCTTGTATGGAAAGCAATTAATCAGTGATTTTTGTAGGCAAATGGTCTCTCCGCTTATTTCTTACAAAAATTACATTCTGTTACAAAAAAACCTTAAAGAAACGCGTTTCCTGGTAACGGTCTTTATAACGGGGTTGCCCGTTGTCGTTTTTACGCTCGTCGGTTTACTGATTCGCCATAACTCAGTAATATTTGATTGGCGATTTTGGACAGTGATAGTTAGTTACGCGGCCTTGTGTTGCTCCTTAATGAGAGCGATTCAGACGAAAAAGCGTCTTAATTTATCACGCTATGTCGTAACGTCGACATGTGTTGTGTGGTGGACGATTATTATATCGCTGTTTCCAACGACGATTGGCGATATCGCCATATATGGATATTTGCTAATTGTTATTTTCTCCACGCTCTTTCAAGACAGTTCGCTGATTTTAACGCTGGGATTGACGATCGCCCTTAATGTCATTTTCGTTGTTGTCCTATTTTCCCCAGCCAACCTCTTTCTTTTTCGCGTAGATATAGCGTTTCTTTACCTTTGTCTTTTAATATCCTCACTGATCTCGCAAAGAATGCGATATCAGTTAACGGCGTATAGCGATACTCAAGACGACGTTGAAACGGCGCGCGATTCTCTGGATATTCGTGTTAGAGCGCGAACCAAGGAGCTGACCGACCTAACAACGGAGTTAGATGAGAAAGTTAAAGAACGCACATCGGAATTAGAAGAAAAACTGGAGACATTGGAGAAGTTTAGCAAATTAACGGTTGGTCGGGAGTTAAAAATAATTGCCCTAAAGGAAGAGTTGGTTCAGTCGAAAAGCGAATTGGTCCAACTAAAGAGCGAATTGGAAAACATTCGTAAATAAGATAAACCATTAAGGTAATATTAGAAAAAATGGATAAATCTATAAAGGAAAAGATAAATCGTTTGATTGCTATTCCTTGTAAGACCCGCGGCGACGAGATCTTAATCCTGAAAACCATCATCGGGGAAAAATATGGAAACGAGGGGGTAAGGCGAGTCGAGAAATATCTAAACGAGCTTGGCGTTGAGTTTTCTTTCGGCGGCTTAAATATGACTATATGGTATCCAGAGGGATTAAATGTTGCGGTGATTATCGCGATGCGCGAGATATTTAAGTTGTCAGATGAAGATATCTATCTAATTGGTAGAAAAATGCCAAAACTGTCGTTTATTATTCGAGTGTTCGTTAAATATTTTGTTTCAACGAAAAAAACATTTATAAAAACGGCGGAGTATTGGAATCGTTATCTGGATTGCGGGAAAATGGAACCTTATGAGATAAATGAAGATAAGCGATACGCTATTTTTCGCGTTACCGGCTATCAATTTGATCCGGTAATGTGCCATTATCATCGCGGTTATTTAGCCGGAGCGGCGGAAAATGTTATCAAAAGCGATAAAATTGAAGTTATTGAGACGGCGTGTATTCATCGGGGGGACTCTTATCATGAATATCGTTTAACGTGGTAATTAATAATACATGGCAGAGGAAATCGATTACAAATCGATAATTGCCAAGAAAGACGACGAGATAGACGGACTTAACGAGAGCGTCGCCGATTTAGAATTGTATCTAAAAGATTTAAGCGAATTCCTACCGATTCCTGTTTGCGTTATTTCTCCTATCGGGATAATCGTCGACGCTAATCGTTCATTTTTGTTAATGTCCGAATATCACCAAACCGACCTGATCGGTAAACCAATAGAAGACGTATTCGTAGAATTCGAACAGATTGCAAAATTACTTAAAACGCTAGAAGGCGAAAACCCGCAAATATTACAACGGGAGTTCTCATTTATTTCCAAAGAAAAAAAAGTAACAGCCGTAAATCTTTCAATAGCTGTCAAAAGAGATCAAGAGAACGAGTTGATCGGCTTTACGATAGCCCTCGTCGATATTAGCGAACATAAGCGATTTCAGAAAGAACTAGAAAAGCAAGTAGAAGAGAAAACTAAAGAGTTACAGCAGAAAATCGAAGAATTGGAAAAAATAAACAGACTGACGCTTAAAAGAGAATTAAAAATGATTGAATTAAAAAAGCAAATCGAAGAGTTGAGGGCGACTCTGGTCGATCCGCAAGATAGAATCAATGACAATAGAATAAATCTAAATTAACGGGCGCATGAAAATATATGGAAAAAGAATCATTAATACTTAGCGCGTTAAATAGCGGCCTAATGGATATTTCCGGGAACGTGAAAGGTGAGGTCTTTCACACCTATAAGCCATTTATTTGTTACCGAAAGGGAGAAGACGGGATTCGCCAAGTTGAGGAAAGAATGAAAGCGATTGGTTACCCAATGGTATTTAAGGACATAAAATCGACGAAATGGTATCCGGAAGCGTTAAGTGTCTTAACGATTATTGTCGCTTGCGAAATATTTAACTGGGACGAGGGTGATATTTTCGAAATGGGAAAGGCAGCGCCAAAGTATTCGGGAATTGTTAAGTTTATGATTCGTTATTTTTTATCGCCGAGAAAAACATTTGACGAAAGTCCAAAATATTGGCGGCGGCATTTTGATTTTGGCAAGATTGAAAACGCCGTATTCGACGAAAAAAACAAAACAATCGTTATTCATATAATGGACTACAAATTTCATCCCTTAATTTGCGCTTTTCATAGAGGATATTTTTTTAGTTTTACCCAGTTAACGATAAAGAGCGATTGTCTTAAGGTAGAGGAGACAAAATGCGCCCATCGTGGCGACAAATATCATGAGTTTACAATTAAATGGTAAATTGGGATTGTCCATAGATAATCGCAGATTATTTAAATCATATGCTTGATCCACAAGAGATAAGAAAAATTATGGATTTTGAGGGAACATGTCGGGGGTGGTCTTTAAAACGGACGAAGACTATATTGTTCGAGAGAAAGGAGCGGAGGGGCTTAGGCAATTGGAAGATCTCCTCCATGCCCTAAAGTGTCCATTGGTTTATAGTGAAATAAAAACAATGGACTTCTATCCCTTAAGGTGGCGAATAATTTCACTGTTAGCGATAAAAGAACAATTTGATTTCTCGGACGAAAAGATCAAAGAAATGGGGACAGCGGCGCCGAAGTTTTCCTTAATCACCAAGATATTTATTAAATATTTTTCAAATATTTCTTTAACAATTAAACAAGTGCCCTCGATATGGAAACGTCATTATGGGGTAGGAGAACTAACCGCCACAATGGCAGATGAGAACGCGCGGATTGTTATTCTCCGACTGATCGACCTGAATATTCATCCGGTATTTTGCGTATATCTATCGGGGTATTTTTCGACAATCGCTCAAATGGTCACTGGCTCCCAAGTTCTTTGCCGAGAAACAAAATGTTTTTTTTTCCGGTAGCGATTTTCATGAGTACGAAATAACGTGGTAGTGCATTTATTTTGCAACCGATATAAATTGTATGGACAAAAGCATTAATCAAAAAGAGGCAACCCCTAATCAAACAAAGCCGGAAATTTCGGTTCAGAACCAAATAGATACCTATAAAGAAAAAGTAGACCTTCTTTTGGAGGACATATCTTCCTTAGAGCGATACGTGCGAGATTTATTTATCTTTGCCCCTATCCCAATTTGTTTTATTACCCCTCGGGGAATTATTCTTGAAGCAAATCCAGCATTCGAAAGGATTGTTGGTGTTAGCCAGACCGATATTGTGGGTAAGGATATCAATAACTACCTGAAGGAAAGCGAGATCGAAAAACTGCAAGAAGAAACATTAGAGAGGGGGTTTGTCGAGGGAAGAGAATTAACATTATTGCCGAAAGGAGGGAGTAAGATAACCGTTCAGGCAAGTACGCGGATTAGGGAAGACGAAGAGGGAACATCCGCGGGGTATTTTTTAAGCTTGTTTGATCTATCGAAGGTAAAAGAAACAGAAAACGATATTCGCCAGACGCAAAGGGCGATTCTAAATATCCTTGAAGATACCGAAGAATCTCGTCGAGCGGCGGAAGAGGAAAAAAACAAGACACAAGCGATTATCAATAGCTTTACAGACGGGCTTCTTGTCTTTGGAATCGATAGTCGCTTGTCGTCAATTAATCCTCAAGCAGAAGTATTTTTACGGGTTAAAGAAAGCGCCGTCGCAGGGTTGTCGATTGCAAATCTTAAACAGGTTGGCGGGATGATGCCGGTGGTCGAGTTTCTGACGAACGGAAAAGACGTTATTAAAAAATTATTCCGCGAAGAACTGGAAATACAGAAAGGCCTAGTTATTGAAATTACAACGATACAAATGGAAAGAGAGTCGGAAAGGTTTGGACACCTGGTTATTTTACACGATATATCGCGGGAAAAGATGGTAGAACGAATGAAAACAGAATTCGTATCAATTGCCGCTCATCAATTAAGAACGCCACTGTCGGCAATTAAATGGACATTAAAAATTCTTCTCGACGGAGATCTAGGCGAAGTAAACCCCGAACAATATAACTTTATAGACAAGTGTTATCGCAGCAACGAACGAATGATTGGGTTAATTAACGACTTGCTAGACGTTGCCCGGATAGAAGACGGTCGTTATGTTTACCAAAAAGTTGCTTTTAATATCCAGGAAATGATAAGGGCGATTGTCGGTGTCCATAAGGAAGGATCGATAAAGAAGAGGGTGGAACTTATTATCCGAGAATCGGAAAAGCCATTACCATCAGTTATCGGCGATCAAGAAAAAATCAAACTGGTTATTCAAAACTTCATCGACAACGCGATAAAATACACTAAAAGCGGCGGAACGGTCGAGATTGCGGAGAAAAGCGACAAAGGCAAGGTAATAATATCTTTTAAAGATAGCGGGGTTGGAATTCCCGAAGATCAGAAAGCCCGGGTTTTTACTAAATTCTTCCGCGCCGCAAATGTTATGCGAATGGAAACAGAGGGGTCGGGACTAGGGTTATTTATAGTAAAAAATATCGTTAGCGCGCACAGCGGCGATACTTGGTTTGAATCGGAAGAAGGAAAAGGGTCAACATTCTACTTCTCAATGCCAACCGTTGGTTCCAAGATAGTTGACGAAACACAACCAGCCGTAAAAAAAGATTTACATAAATAATAGGGCAAGGTAGAATGAATCGGGATAGTAACGAGGTTCGCTAATCGGAATAATAAACCTAAAACAATTCATTATGGCAAAAAAAATTCTTATTCTCGAAGACGAAACAATTTTATCGGAACTGCTCAAAAAGAAACTCACCAGCGAGGGGTACGACGTGTTAACTGCCATGGATGGCGTGGAAGGGTTGGCAAAGATGAAAGATAGTCACCCAGACTTGATCCTTTTAGATATCGTTATGCCGAAACTGGGAGGAATCGAGGTTATGGAAGAAATGCAAAAGTCAGATGAGTTAAAAAATATTCCCGTTATTATAATATCGAATTCGGGACAACCCGTAGAAATCGATCGGGCCCAGCGACTAGGAGCCCGTGATTGGCTGATAAAAACTGAATTTGATCCACAAAATGTTGTCGAGAAAGTGTTCGGTCAAATCGGTAAGTAGTATTTAGTTAATCGTTCGATATAATATATATGGCTAAAATCCTTATTGTCGAAGATGATCGTTTCTTGCGGGAACTAATTACGCAAAAATTAATTCGTGAAGGATACGACACAGTTGAAGCCGTAGACGGGGAAGATGGAATCAAAAAAATAAAGGAAGAAATCCCCAATCTTGTCCTTCTCGACCTGATTCTTCCGGGAATCGACGGGTTCGAAGTGTTAACAAAAGCCAAAGAAGATCCACTGACTGCTAAAATTCCCGTCATAATTCTCTCTAATCTTGGGCAAAAAGACGACGTTGATCGAGGGATTAAATTAGGGGCGGTTGATTATATGATAAAGGCCCACTTTACCCCCGGGGAGATTATTTCCAAGATAAAGAGTGTTCTTAAAGAATAATTCCCCATACCGAATTTTTTTGTACTATAGAGGATTAGTGGCGCTAATCCTCTCTTTAACGAAATGATCACTCTTATCCACGGCAAAGATAATTATCGTTCCCATGAGCGGTTAAAAGAAATCATCGTCCGTTATCAAAACGAACAACGCGTTTTATCGGCGCGAATAATTGACGCTGGCGGGATTGATATGTCTAGGATTAAAGAAGAATTTAGCAGGGTATCAATATTTAAGGGAAAGCAATTAATCGTTTTTAAGGGAATATTTTCTTCTCCATTACCGAAAGGAGAAACAATAGGATATCTGCATACCCTTAAGACCTCCGACACAATTATTTTTTTTGAAGAAGAGGCGATTAATAAAACAGACCCGCTTTATTTATTAATAAAAAAAGCGGGGCAGGTAGAGCGATTCGATCCTTTAAATAATTTAGAGATAGTGACTTGGGCAAGGGATCGCTTCAAAAAGAGTTCGGTAATAATTTCCGAAACAGCCCTTATTTTATTAACCCACCTTGTCGGTAATAATTTATGGCGGATGGCCAACGAGGTCGACAAGATAGCAAACTTTAAGGCGAATGGTTGCGTCGAAGACGGCGATGTTAAAGAATTAGTAAGAGACGAAACGGGAAGCGTTATTTTTGATACGATTGATCAAATTGCTTCTCGTAACGCGAAGACCGCATACCGGTTAATTCACAGACATCTTGATAGCGGCGAGTCACCCTTCTATTTGTTATCAATGATAACCTTCCAATTTCGCAATTTATTAATTATCAAATCATTGATTGGAGAGGGACGACCGTACTACTCTTTCAATAAGTTGTCAGGAATTCACCCCTTTGTTATCAAAAAAAGTTCGGTTTTAGCGCAAAAGTTTACCATTGGCGAATTAAAAAAAATCTACCAGAAGATATTCAAGGTAGATTTTGATATTAAAAGAGGAAGAGTCGAACCAATAACCGCTATCGATTTATTAATCGGCGATATCTGCTTAAGTCGGGGATGATCTACTCTTTGTTGAGAAGACGAGAGACCATCGATTTTCTCCTTGAGGCGGTATTTTTACTTAGCAGGCGGTTTTTAGCAGCTTTATCGATTGCTTTAAAAACTGTCGGTAATTTTTCTTTGGCAGTTTTATCTCTATTAGCCGCCAACTCCTTAATGTCCTTGAGTAGTTTTTTTAAAGCGGTTTTTTGCTGTGAATTTCGCTCCCGTCTTCTATTGTTTTGTCTTAATGCCTTCTTGGCCGATTTAGTAATGGGCATATTTTGATATTAATGAAGAATACTAACTTGTACGATACCTGAACAGTAACACGATTTCTCTTTCGAGGCAAGAAGTAATGATAAGATGTACCTTGATAATTTTATAAGAAGGAAAATGCTCGACAATATGGTTTCCGGGTCGTTCGCTTTACCCAGCGTGTAAAGCTCACTCACGCCGGGTTGCTCGTTCTTTTCACCCAAGTCTGACTTGGGTGAAAAACCATGCCCACTTCGCAGACCCGGAGTGTCCCGGAAACCAATTGTCTCGCCTAAAAGATAAACGACACCTAATGTATTTTGGAATAATTATTATTGTTCATTGAACGGATTGCGTTTTTAATTTAAGATGGGGATATGATTAAAGATATTGTAAAAAAATATATTCCATCATTCGTTTACTCTTGGTATCATTTCCTTGTGGCTTTAATTGCCGCAACTGTATATCAATATCCATCAAGAAAATTAAAGGTTATTGGGGTGACAGGAACAAACGGAAAGTCAACAGTGGTAATGATGGTTAGTAAAATTCTTGAAGAGGCCGGATATAGGGTTAGTTATTTTTCTTCCATTGAGTCGCGAGTCGACAATAACTTGACCGTTAATCGTTTAAGAATGACAATGCCCGGTCCGTTCATTCTCCAGCGTTTCCTTCGCGATGCCGTTAACGCTCGGACTGATTACGCGATAGTAGAGGTGACCTCCGAGGGAATAAAAATGCATCGCCATCGTTTTATTAACTTTAAGACAGCGGTCCTTACTAATCTTAGCCCGGAGCATATCGAGTCTCATGGTAGTTATGGTAAATACCGGCAGGCAAAATTAAAACTATTTAAAATTGCTAAAAGGCACATTATCAATATCGACGATAATGATTTTACTCATTTTTGGGCAGTTAAAGCGTCGGAAAAAATCGGTTACAGCCTATATAAATCAAGCCGGCAGTTAAAGATTATTAAGGCCGATAACCCAAAAGAGGAAAACGGGTCACTGTTTTTTACCGTTAACGGTCATGAGTTTAAAATGGGGTTAATTGGTTTATTTAATATTTATAACGCCTTGGCGGCAATCGCCGTCGGGCTATCTGAAGGGGTCGATGTCGCTACTTGCCAAATCGCGCTGTCTAAGGTGCAAGGGATTCCCGGGAGAATGGAAGAGGTAATCAGTAGCCCGTTCAAGGTCA
This sequence comes from bacterium, assembly GCA_043798775.1. Taxonomy (GTDB): domain Bacteria; phylum Patescibacteriota; class Minisyncoccia; order Minisyncoccales; family GWA2-46-15; genus CAZUEG01. The sequence goes on from JAZDOL010000033.1 coordinate 11,622, forward strand.
TTGTTGATTATGCCTTCACCCCCAACGCTCTTTCTAAGGTGTACGAAAACATTAAACCCAAAAATAATCGGCTAATCTGCGTTTTGGGGGCGTGCGGCGGCGGCCGGGATAAATGGAAGCGTCCGGTTTTGGGGGAAATCGCCAGTCGTTACTGCGATCAAGTTATTGTTACTAACGAAGATCCTTATGACGAAAACCCGGAAGAAATAATAAATCAGGTAATAAAAGGGACCGCCGGTAAGGGTGAGAAAATCGTTGATCGCCGAAAAGCAATCAGTTCCGCGTTAAGAAGTGCCAAAAAGGGAGATGTTGTTATTATCACTGGCAAGGGATGTGAGCCGTCTATTTGTTTAGCAAACAATGAAAAGATTTCTTGGGACGATCGGCAGATTGTGAAAGAAGAGTATAGTAAAATCGTGAAAACCGATGCTAAGATAACGAATTGACAAGGTTGAAATCGCAAGATATGATAGCGGTATCTTGAAAGCAGTTTCAAGTTTTTTAATGAATTAATATCGGCGCAGAAAGCAAGCCATAAAACAATTAAAATCAGGATTTATTATGGAAATACCCGAGATTACAATTTCTGGAGAAAAAATATTTACGGCGTTTGGGATAAATTTTACCAACACCTTTATTATTAGCATCTTTATCGGGATATTATTGTCTGTTGTCTTTATTAGCGTCTTTAGAAAGGCAAAAGTTATTCCTGGCCGGTTGCAAAACTTTTTAGAGTTTATTTTAGAGAGTCTGTATAAGTTTTGCGACTCAATCACCAACGATCAAAATATAACCAGAAAAGTTTTTCCCGTTGCCACAACACTATTTTTATTAATTCTTTCGGCGAATATTCTTGAACTTGTTCCCGGTCTTGGAATTTTCAAAATTCTTCGCTCTCCCAGTTCGGATTTGAATTTCACTCTTGCTCTCGCGCTATTCTCTATTGTGTTTATTAACATTTCGGCAGCTATTAAGTTGGGATTTTTCCGGTATATTAAAAAATACGTTAACTTTAAAAGTCCGATTGACTTTGCGTTGGGTATTTTGGAGGGGATCGGCGAGTTTACAAGAATATTGTCCTTGGCATTTCGGCTTTTCGGGAATTTATTTGCCGGAGAAACGTTATTAATTATAACTTCATTTCTTTTTAGCTACCTGCTTCCGCTGCCGTTTCTTGCTTTAGAAATTTTGGTCGGTTTTATTCAAGCGTTGATTTTCTTCTCGCTAGTGGTTATTTTCTATTCAACGGCAGTAAAGTTAGAGCATGAGTAATAGCTCGGTAAATCATGTTTTATCCCTACTGTCGCTGGGGATAGAAATTAGTTTATCGGTAGTTATTCCTCTTTTAGGCGGAATAGTAATCGGTAAATTCTTAGATAATAAATTAAATTCGTCGCCAGTATTATTAATAGTTTTAATTATCCTCGGATTGGTGGTGTCGGGATATCAGATATATCGCCTGATAGCGCCATATCTAAGAGGAAAAAAATAATCATATGGATCCAGAAACACTAAAACAGCTTGCGGCCGCGTTGGCAATCGGTATCGGCGCCATTGGTCCAGGCTTGGGGATTGGGTTAATTGGCAAGGGGGCAATGGAGGCAATGGGAAGAAATCCCGAAGCAGCTCCTAAGATTCAAACGGCAATGATTTTAGCGATTGCCTTCGCCGAGGCGGTGGCAATTTACGCCCTAGTCGTGTCGCTACTGGTTATCTTTAGCAAATAAGATTAATTCATTTAATTTATAAAAAATGGAAGGGTTAGGTATTGATTGGAAAATTTTAGTCGGGCAACTTGTTAACTTTATTATTCTTTTGCTTATTCTGAAGCGTTTTGCTTATAAGCCGTTCTTGTCGATGATGGAAGGGCGTCGTAAAGAAATCGAAGAGGGAGTGGATAAATCGAAAGAGGCGGAACAGGTAATGGTAAAAGTCAAAGAGGAAGAATTATTGGCGCGAGAAAAGAGCAAGTTGGAAGCGCGGGAAATGATGAAAAATACAGAGACAAAGGTCCAAGAAAAAACAAAAGAATTAATGTTGGTTGCCGAGAAGGAAAGGGAAAAAATCTTAAACGACGCAAAAATCACCGGCGAGAAAGCGGTTGCTTCTCAAATGGACAAAAAAGAAATAGAAATGGCGGAAACGGCAATTACCGTAGCCAGTAAGTTTTTAGGCAGTAAGTTTGATGAAGTCAGCGATCGTAAGTTAATCGAAAAATTGATTAGCGAGATTAAATAATTTTTTAATCGCCAGAAAGTCCAATATGCAACAGCAGCAGAGAAATGAAGAAAGCGAGATTTTATTGCTCATCACCGCAATTCTCGCGGCATTAAAAGGGCAAACAAAAGAGAAGAAGGAAATCATTGACGAACTGACATTGGTTTTAAGGCGTCAAAAAAAAGAACATTTACTTCTCCCTCTTCTTGAAAAGTTAGAGAAAAATTATTTGAGGCGTCGGAAAGTTACTTTAATATTTTCCCGCGAACAACCATTAGAGTTAGTAGAGACCATTAAAGAGAAATTAGGGAGCGTTCTGGGTCGTGATAAGATATTCGAAATTATAATTGATAAGAGTATCATCGGAGGGTTTCGCGTCAAAACCGACAAGGTATTAATTAAGGCCTCAATCAAAGATTTCTTAAACGCTATTTAGGTGGATTTTGATGAATCAGAATAACGATACTAGAATAATATGGATGAACTCAAAAAAGTTAAAGAAAAAATCGAACAGACCGACATTAGTCCAATAGTCGAGGAAATTGGAGAAGTAATCGAGGTAAAAGACGGGGTTTGCAAGGTGTCCGGACTGGATAACGTAGAGAATTTTGAATTAGTGGAATTCGAACCGTCGGCATCGGTTAAGAACAACGAGAAAGTTCTTGGTTTGGTTTTAAATCTTGAGGACTACGAAGTTGGCGTAGTTGTCCTCGGTCGTTACAACAATATCCGCGAGGGAGATGTTGTCAAAAGAACGAGGACCGTTTTATCAATTGGCGTTGGTGAAGGAATGATTGGTCGGGTTGTTGATCCTCTTGGCCGGCCACTAGACGGCAAAGGAGATATCAAAACGGAAATGACTTTACCATTAGAGCGGATGGGACCATCGGTTATCGACAGAGAACCGGTAAGATCGCCCCTTCATACGGGGATTGTTGCCGTTGACACCCTAATTCCAATTGGCCGGGGTCAAAGAGAATTGATAATGGGCGACAGGGGGACCGGGAAAACGGCAATCGCCATCGATGCAATCATTAATCAAAAGGGAGAAAAGAACCGTCCGATTTGTGTCTACGTGGCGATTGGCCAAAGAAAGGCGCGTGTTAAACGACTGATAAGAACATTAGAAGAGAAAGGGGCGATGGCCTATTCGATAGTTGTCGCCGCCTTCAGTGATGACCCGGCGAGTTTTATGTACCTGTCGCCATATACCGGCGTAACAATTGGTGAGTATTTCCGTGACAAAGGAGGAGATGCGTTATTGGTGTTTGACGATCTTACAAAACAAGCCTGGGCGTGGCGGGAAATTTCTTTGATTTTACGGCGTCCGCCAGGAAGAGAGGCCTATCCCGGAGATATCTTCTATCTTCACTCAAAGCTATTAGAGCGAGCGGCGCGACTTTCTCAAGCCAAAGGAGGAGGCTCTCTTACCGCCCTACCAATAATCGAGACCCAGGCGGGTGATATGTCGGGATATATTCCCACAAACGTTATTTCTATTTGCGATGGGCAAATATTTCTTGATACTCCTTTATTCTATAGGGGCCAAAGACCGGCAATCGATATTGGCCGTTCGGTTTCTCGGGTTGGCTCGCAGGCGCAGTTAAGAGCAATTAAAAAAGTTTCCGGAACGTTAAAGTTGGATTTAGCGCAATTTCAAGAATTAGAACGGTTCTCCGAGTTTACCGAAGAGCTTGACCCGAAAACGCGACAGATTATTGAACGTGGTCGGCGGATGAGAGAATTGTTAAAACAAGCCGATCAGTCACCATTGCGATTTGAAATCGTCGCTTCTCTTATCTATTCCGGAGTAAAAGGACATCTTGACGATATGGATGTGCCGAAAGTGGTTCAGTTTCGCAATCGGTTAGTTGAAGAATTAACTGTTTCCCAGCAGAGTATCTTGAAGTCCATTTGCGACAAAGAGGATATTGACGAAGAAACAGCGTTAAAGTTGGACGAGATTATAAAAGAAGTAAAGGGTCGCTAAGCGACCCTATGGGTCGCTAAGCGGTCTTAATAATCGCTAATAATGGAGCTTAAAGAAATAAAAAGAAAAATCAGTTCGGTTTCTAATATTCGCGAACTGACTAGCGCTTTGGAAACATTATCGGCGTTGAAGATGAAAAAAGCGCAGAAAATAGCTCTTCTTTCTCGCCCTTTTAGCCGAAAAGTGGGGCAACTTCTAGGGGTAATAGGAGGGCGAATTAAGGATGGTAATTCCTTGTTCTTTAAAGAGCGGGGCGTTGGCGATATCTTGGTTTGTGTTGTCGCTTCCGATCGCGGGTTTTGCGGATTATTTAACCAAAATATTCTGCGGTTTACCGAAAAAGAAATTAGAGAAATTGAAAAGACCGGAGCGATTGACACGATCCTTGTCGGCAAAAGAGCGATTAATTATTTCACAAGACGGAAACGACCGGGGATTATAACTTTATCGGGAATTGGCGACTACGGTGAGCTAGAAGAAATTAAGCCGATCAGCGATGCCTTGGTAAAGAATTACTTAGGGGGGAAATATAAAAAGATATATTTATTTTATACGGAGTTTCTTTCAACATTTGTCCAAAAACCAAAAATGATCCAACTCCTGCCGATAAGAAAGGAGGATCTGGAAGGTTTTCTGAAAAACGATGATTCAGAAGAAATACCTCAAGAAAATGTTGATTTTACAATCGAACCGTCCGACAGCGTTTTAGCCGACGAGATCGTCCCGCAACTGATAGAATATCTGATATATCAATGTATTTTGGAATCAAACGCCGCCGAACATTCGGCGCGAATGTTGGCAATGAGAAATGCCGCCGATAATGCTCAGAAAATAACCGCCAGTTTGCGTTTGGAATATAACAAGGCGCGGCAAGAACAAATAACCGCCGAGGTTTGCGAGATATCATCAACCAAAGAGGCGTTGGGGTAAGAATTAAATATTGAAAACAACGGATTTTACTTAAAAATAACAAAAATCAAATCCATTATCTGATAGACAACATAAACTTATGCCAAGAATCACCCAAATAATCGGTCCGGTTGTCGATGTTGAAAAAGAGGAAAATGAATCGGTTTCTCTTTACGAGGCCTTAATTGTCAAAAGGACAAATTTAATTCTTGAAGTAGAGCAGTTTTTGGGTGGCCAAAGATTACGATGCTTGGCAATGGGGCCGACCGAGGGACTGAAAAGAGGTGATATTGCCGAAAAAACCAATTCCCCGATTACCGTTCCCGTGGGAAAAAATGTTTGTGGACGACTTATTAATGTTCTAGGAGAGCCGGTTGATAATGGCGGACCAATCGTTTCAGAAATACGTTATCCAATTCATCGTCCGGCGCCAACTTTGGAACAAGAAAAAGGAGAAGTGGAGATTCTGGAAACCGGATTAAAGGCGATTGATCTTCTTTGCCCGATTCCAAAAGGAGGAAAAGTTGGATTGTTCGGCGGCGCCGGTGTCGGGAAAACGGTTCTTATTCAAGAATTAATTAGGAATATTGCCAAAGTTCATCGTGGGGTATCGGTTTTTGCCGGCGTTGGCGAAAGATCGCGTGAAGGCAACGATATTTATTTGGAAATGAAAGAATCCAAAACACTGGGAAATACCGTTCTTGTGTTCGGGCAAATGAACGAACCACCGGGGGTTCGATTCAGAACCGTACAAACTGCCCTATCAATCTCCGAATATTTTAGAGACGAAGAAAAAAAAGATGTATTACTATTCGTCGATAATATTTTTCGCTATGTTCTTGCCGGATGCGAGGTTTCGGCGCTTTTAGGACGCTTGCCATCACAAACCGGCTATCAGCCGACGCTGTTCTCGGAAATCGGCGCTCTCGAGGAAAGAATTACCTCAACCCAAGATGGGTCGGTTACATCTATTCAGGCAATCTATGTTCCAGCAGACGATCTTACCGATCCGGCGATTGTGGCAATTTTCTCTCACCTTGATTCATCACTTGTTCTTTCACGACAAATTGCTTCTTTGGGGATCTATCCGGCGGTTGATCCGTTAGAATCTTCGTCCTCGGTTTTGAATCCGCGGATTGTTGGAGAGAAGCACTACGAAGCCGCTTCGGGGGTTATTAAAATTCTCCAACGTTATCGGGAGCTTCAGGATATTATCGCTATCTTGGGAGTGGAAGAGTTATCGGAAGAAGACAAGCTTACTGTTAAGCGAGCAAGAAAGGTGCAAAAATTCCTTTCTCAACCGTTCTTTGTTGCCGAACCCTATACCAACCGGCCGGGTAAATATGTAAGCCTGAAAGATACAATCGAAGGATTCTTAAAGATTATCAACGGCGAGATGGACGAAATTGGCGAAGAGGCGTTTTATATGAAAGGATCGATTGACGAAGTAAATGGGTAAATTCCAATCCTTCGGCAGGTTCGGCAAGCTCACTGCAGGCAAGCTCAGGACTAGTCCGCTTAAGGCGGACCAGATAAAGGCAATGTGACGACATCGAATGTCGTCACATTAATACGGAATATTTAACGAATTATTATGAAGGTTGAGATATTAACTCCCAAAAAAGTGGAACTGGAAACCGAAGCGCGGGCGGTGATTTTGCCGACAGTGATGGGGGAAATTTCTGTATTAAATCATCATGTTCCGTTAATTGCGGTATTAAAAAAGGGAACGATTAGGGTACTGGGGACTAACGGCGATACCCCAATTGAGGTGGACGGCGGTATCGCCGAAATCATCGCCAATAAAATTACAATTCTGCTCAAAAAGTTTTAAGTATCACTGATTATCTAATCAAAGATAAATTATTTTTGTTAGCGCGTAGTCGGCCAGAAATATTATCAAAAAAATATTCTCGGCCGCTACTAGTTCTCGCTGAACCGTCACAGTCATTGATAAGCAAAATATATCTTCGTTCAGCTACGAAATGCTTCCAAAAACAATTTATCTTTTAATTGCAAATTAAATAAAATATGAAAATAGCAATATTTGTCAGTCGTTCCGACTTTAGCGAAGAACAACAGAAAGCTCTTTCTACTGCGGGAGAAACACATTACGTAGAAGAAACAGGAGAACTCACATTGGAAGAATTAATCAAGACGGCGGCGGCGGGGGGGGCAGAAGTAATTGCTCCTGATCCAGACGCTTTTGGCGGATTTGAGAAGGCAAAACCACTTTTGACCGGAGTAATGGAATCTTTGCCTAATCTAAAAAGTGTTTGTCTGTCTACAACTTCTTTTGGTTGGATAGACATGGATTATTGCAAGAAACGGGGTATTTCTGTGAGCAATGTCCCCGGCTATTCTAGAGAATCGGTTGCCGAGCACGCCTTGGCTTTAATGCTTTCTTTGGCGAAAAGAATTATTGTCACTGACCGGCGAACTCAAAAAGGAGTATATAAATCGGAAGAGGGTTTTGAATTAAAAGGAAAGACACTGGGAATTATTGGACTAGGCAACATCGGAACTAGGGTTGCTGAATTAGGGCAAGGGGTTGGTATGAGAGTGGTTGCTACCGATATTGTGTCCAAGAATGTGCGGGGAGTTGAAATGAAGTCGTTTAAAGAGTTACTGAAAGAATCAGATGTTATATCTCTGCACGCTACTCACGAAGAAAAAAACAAAGAATTGATCGGTAGGAGTCAAATTGCCTTAATGAAAGACGGCGTGATAATCGTAAACACGGTAGATCGTGAGTTAGTTGACGAACAAGCAATGGCCGAAGCGATAAACTCTAAGAAAGTTTATGGTTACGCTTACGAAGGAGAAGATTTGGTGAATACGCCCTTAGCGAATCTAGAAAATGCTGTTGGAATAAAAGGTTTTGGCTGGTACACGAAAGAATCGTTAGTTAATTTATATAAAATTTGGGTAGACAATATCGTGGAGGCGGCAAAAGGAAACCCTAGAAATAGAATAGTATAAATACAACGAGACCCACCTTCGCTCTGACGAGCTACGGTAGGGCAAAGCCCGGCGACGTTGATAGCTTGACGGAGGTCTCAGACCTCCGTCACTTTTTTATGTTGCGAAATGTGGTTTTTATGTTAAAATAGAGTCATAGGTTAATCATAATATGAGTAATTTTCGCATATTTTATGTATAACTGGAGCGTTGATACCAGCCGGTTAAAAAGAAATAAAGATGCTTGGAATAAGTGGAAACTCGAACAGATGATTAACTTTGGTTTGGCGGGAGAAAAACTTTCCCGTCAGCTTTTAATAAAATACTGGGACAAACTTGAACTCGACCCGCAGAAAAAAGAATTCCTTAGATTTCTTCTATGGAAAAAGACATAATTAATTGCGAACAAGAAAAATTCTTAAAATTTTTTGCCACCGTTTCTGCGTTAAGAAGCAGTTTTTATTTTACCGGCGGCACCGCCTTAAGTCATTTTTATTTAAAGCATCGATTTTCAGAAGACCTGGATTTTTTCTCGGAGAAAGAGTTCGATGTCAAAGAAATCACTCCTTTCTTGCGTAAAGGAAAAAAATTACTTGACTATAAAACAATCGATTTTCAACAATCGTTCAACCGTAATCTTTTTTATTTTGTCTTTACGTCCAAAAAGGCGTTAAAGGTTGAGTTTACTTATTTCCCTTTTCCACAAATTGAAAAGCCGAAATTAAGAGACGGCTTGTCGGTTGATAGTTTAAGAGATATTGCCGTTAATAAAGTTTTTGCTATCAATCAAAATCCGCGCGGCCGCGATTTTTTTGATCTTTATTTTATCTTAAAAAAAGAAAATTGGGATATTCTGGAGCTTTTGAAACAAGCGCGCAACAAGTTCGATTGGCAAGTTGACCCGTTTCATTTCGCCAACCAGTTATTTAAAATAAGAAAGATGTTTGATGATCCAATCTTAGCTAAAGATGATTTTGATCTTAATATTATTAAAGAATATTTTATTAAATTAAGCAAGGAAATCGGCAATAAGGCGATTAAAAAATAATCGATTAGTTTACGCAACGGATGCATCGCAAGTCAATAATAATCCCGCAATCACTTCGTAGTACTAATATTATGCGAATAACATATACGGGAAATGGAAAATTTTGCTGGGAAGATTCTGCGGCGATGATGCTTTCAAATATCGGCGAGAGTTTATCTCCAGCGTACCTAGAAGCAATTTCAGGGTGTGGTTTATCTGCTTTTTTTGACCAACGAACCAGTTGGCTTTATTTTAGTTTCGCTCTTCCAAACGAGGAGCTTACTCATAATCTTAATAAGCTTGGTTACGACATAAAAGAAGTCTTTATTCCAAAGACAGGACGGCTTCCATTAAAAGAGCTAATTCTCGACTTAAAAACATCGCCAGCGGTGATTGGTCCGTTGAATATGGGGCTTCTTAAATACAACCCGAACCACAAATTTTTGGAGGGTCGAGACCATTTTATTTTAGCTTATAGTTGCAACGAGAAAGGGATTTTCATACATGATCCGGCAGGATTTCCGTGTGTTTTCATGACATATAACGATTTCGGAAGATGTTGGGAGTCAGAAAATGTTGATTACGGAAACAAGCACTACCATTACTGGACAAACCCTGAAAGAGTTAAAAAGCCAACCGCAAAAGAGATTTATAACCAGACAATGGAGGACTATAGAAATATTTATAAGAATTGCGACAAGAAGACCTTAGCGAATAGTTGGATCACGGGGAGCGATGCCATAACGAAAGAAGCAGAGCGTTTCGAGAAAAATGAATTTAACGACGCAGAGGTCGAGTTTTTAACTTACTCTTCGTTTGTTTTTGCGACGAGATGTGCGTTGGATATTGCTTATTTTCTTCAACCATATAATAAATATCTTGCGCAAATAAAATATAAAGAAGCCGACGCATTAGGAATGTGTCAGGTATATGCAACTAAAAAATCATGGAAAGCTTTGGCTGGGGAATTAAGGAAGATTTCTGATCTTGAGCAATCATTTAAGAGTCAACTATTACAAAAATAGCCTATTTTTTTGAATACAACGAGACCCGCCTTCGCTCCGACGAGCTACGGCAGGGCAAAGCCCGGCGACTTTGATAACCGCATAAGTTCAAAACATTACACTTCTCGAACCCATATAATAAATAGCGGAGGACGGGCCTCCGTCGAAAGGAGTAAAGAAAAACAATCTGTATAGAAGCGATAAAGTATTGTCATGCGGTTAGGTAACGAAACAATTGGACTTGTGATTTTTTATTTGCCATTGATAAGAAGGATCATTGTCGATTTCAAATTTATCAAAGGGGCAAATTACGGACAACTTCGTGGTTACCCCTACGCTGTTTTATTGCCCGTGATTTTTGTGTTTATGGCTTACAGCACCCTAGATGTCTTTAAGTCGGTCTTAAGCGATAACAAAATTTTGATAATCGGAATAGTTGCCGCTATATCGGCTAATTTTTTGAGCGCAAAATTCTTTGACTGGCGAGTTGATAAGCAAAAAATTAAGGAAAATACCGAATCATATATTATGAGCAGATTTTATCAGGATTTGCTTTACGCAATGTTGCTTGCTTTGCCTGGTCTTGCCTTTTTCTTCATTTTTTAGTATATTTTAGTTGTGAGGTGAAACTTAAAAAAGAAATGAAAATAAAAAAAGAAATAATTTATCAATACGAGGCTGTCTTTGATCCGAATGGGCAGGGTTATACCGTGACCGTCCCCAATCTTCCAGGCGTAGTCACCGAGGGCAATAACCTGAAAGAAGCCCGCGAAATGGCCAAAGACGCTATTCGCTGTTATTTAGAAGCATTATTGAAAGATAAAAAATCTTTATTTAAACGTTTTCTAAAAAAGGAGAATATTAGAGTGGTTATCTAAAAACTTGCCCAAACTTCCCCGCATTCCTTCAATTCTAGCGATTAAGGCCCTTAAGCGGGCTCGTTTTTATGAATATCATTATTCGGGAAGTCACCTTCAATTACGTCATTCAGAAAAAACAGAATTAAGGGTGACAATTCCGTTTTCTAAAAAAGATCTAGCGCCAAAAACCCTGAAGTCCATCTTAAAACAAGCAGGAATAACGGTTAATGAGTTTATTGATCTAATCAAATAAAAAATATGACGATTAAAGAAATATACGATTTGGCGGTTAAGAAGGGAATCGAAACCGACTTCCGTGGAATTTCCGGTATCGAAAGCGACCTAAAACGCCGGAAAGAAAAATACGAAAAGCTTTCCGAAGACGAAAAAGAATATTTTGACAAAGAACGGTTAACTAACCCCTTTGCCGACAGCAGAATTCTATATGGCGATCCCAACAAAGAAGTTAAAAAAATAATTGCCGGGATCGATATTGAAGGCGGGGAGGTATTTTTAGCCAAGGAATTGGGCGCCGACTTGATTTTTTCCCATCACCCGGAAGGAATTGCCTTAGCTGGATTAGATGATGTAATGCACCTACAAATCGATGTTTTGGCGCAATACGGGGTACCGATAAACATCGCCGAGAAACTATTAAAGAAAAGAATATCCGAAGTTACCAGGGGGTTGTCGCTGGCAAATCATAATCGGGTTGTTGATTTGGCAAGGGCTTTAAATATTCCGATAATGTGCGGTCATACCGTTTGTGATAACCGCGTTGCCCGTTTTGTTGAGGAGAAAATAACTAAAGACAATCCTCAATACTTGGAAGACGTGATGAAATCGCTGATGGAAATTCCCGAATATAAGGAAGCTACAAAAATGGGAGCAGGACCGCAAATCTTTGTTGGCGATTCGGATAATCGGGCGGGAAAAATCGTGTTTACAGAGATAACCGGCGGGACCGAAGGGGCGCCGGAAATTTATGAAAAATTGGCGCAGGCCGGCGCCGGCACGGTTATCGGAATGCATATTTCCGAAAAGCATCGCGAAGAGGCGGAGAAAGCCAATATTAATGTTGTTATTGCCGGCCATATTTCATCGGACTCAATCGGCGTGAATCTCCTGATGGACGACTTAGAAAAAGCCGGTATCGAAATTGTTGCCGTCGGCGGGCTGATCCGCCACAAACGGGTTTGATTTAATCAGCCAAATCATCTTGCGAATAACGCATATTAAAGTTTCTTTCATCGTTGTCTTGTTGGTAACAACTGTTATCGGGGCATCGATAATTACGGTATCTATTTTAGCGGTAAGTAAAATCCACAATCCCGTCAGTTTTTTGTTTCCAGAGATACCGCCGCGTCGTTTAACAAAAACCATTCCCGATATCAAAACAGAGATTGATAGAATGATCGGGGGTAAAGAAAGTTTTATCCACGTTGATCTCAAGGGGATGGAGATTACTCTTTATGAAAAAGGTGGGGCTGAAAACAAGCTTCCGATTTTACGGCGGGGAAATCCGGATAATTGGGGCGGTACGCCACTTGGCAAGTATTCGGCGGTAACAAAAAACTTATCTAGTTTTTCCAACAGCGCGCAAGTATATATGCCAAAAGCGATAAATTTTTATGGCCGTTACTTTATTCATGGCGAACCATACTATCCGAGCGGGAAGAAGTTGATCACTAATTTCTCCGGAGGATGTGTTCAGCTTCTAGATAAAAATGCCACGACCGTCTATAATTTTACCAAAATCGGGATGCCAGTTGTTGTTACGGATAATTCAGCAGATAATCCTCCAGAATATGTTAGTAAAAATAGAATACCTCTTCCAATAATCAAGGCCGAGGCGTATCTGGTTGGCGATCTCGATTCCGGGCTGATAATCACTTCAAAGAATATTGATAAACAATTGCCGACTGCCTCCTTAACTAAACTTATGACGGCGGTAATTATCAGTGAAAATGCCGATCTGGAAAGCCGAGTGATCGTTACCAAGGAAGCATTAAAGATGAGTGGAATAACAAGTGGTCTTGACGCAGGAAAGAAATTTCGGATTCTGGAAATGTTTTACCCGCTAATGGTTGAATCGTCAAACGATGCGGCGGAAGTGATCGCCTCCTATCTTGGAAGGGAAAAAACGATCACTCTAATGAACAACAAGGCAAGTTATTTATTAATGAGTAAAACAAAATTTATCGATCCGAGCGGATTAGATTTGGATAATGTGTCTTCAGTAGAAGATATGTATCGTTTGATTCGCTATGTTGCCGACGTCCGGCCACCGTTATTGGCGATTACCAAAGGAGAAAGAAAAACCGTGTTTGGGGTAAACCCATTCCCGACACTAAAAAATAAAAACATTTTTTATGATAATAGTGAATTTGTTGGCGGAAAAGCGGGATATTTACCAGAAGCCGGATATGGCGGATCGTTTATTTTCGAACTCAAGGACGGAAATATTGATCGGCGAATAGTGATTGTTATTTTGGGAGCAAAAAACTATCTCGGAGGAAGAGATAGTTTGAGAGAAGAGACAGAAGCGATTATCGAATGGCTTAAGGAGCGGTATCTCGCGACAACAATCTAAAGTTGTTTAACCATATAATCGCCGTCTTTATAATACCCGGCTTTTATTCGGTAATATTCTCGCGCGCCGATACCGCTGATTACCGCGATTTTATTGATCTTGAATTCTTCTTTTGCGATTCGTTCTGCTTCCTTGACGAGGGATAATCCCATTCCTTGGTGCTGTAAAGATAATAAACTTGGTTTTTTCTTTAAACCAATCATTTGCCCATAGGTATGGACTTCGCGAATAATCGCCGTGTTCGTTAGAGTTGGAATAAAGTGTTTTTTATCCACGATAGAGGGAATCCGCAATCTTAATAAACTAAAAATATATTCTCGGTTTTCGGACTCAATACTCAAGAATATTTCTTTTCCGCCGGAAGCGTTGTAATCATCGCGAAAAAGCAATATCTTGGTGTTTTTGTCAACATTTTCTTGCGGTTCACGACAACGGATACAATGGCAAGAAAAACCCTCGCCGATCATTTTACCCTTGATTACTTGGCGAAGGTTCGATATCTTACATCCGGCAATGATATTTGTTGCCGGAATATCGCGGATCAGCCGTTGAATACGGCAATAATAAGGGATTGTTTTCTTAAAATCAATCAAAAGGTCGGTCAATTTACTATCCGAATACGGGTGGTATTTCTTATTAACCCAAAGACGATAAAGGACAGGCGCTTCTTCTAAGACAACACAGGGGTATATTTTCAATAAATCGGGACGAAATCGTTCGTCAGAGAAGACGGAGGCGAGCATTTTTGCGTCGGATTTCATTGTTGCTCCCGGAAGGTTTGGCATTAGATGATAACAAACCTTGAACCCAGCATCTTTAAGCAACCTTGTGGCATTTATTGTTTCTTTAATTTCATGTCCCCGGCGATTAATCTTCAAAATCTTATCGTCGGTTGTTTGTACTCCCAACTCAACGCGGGTAACCCCTAACTTTCTTAGCCATTTAATTTCTCTGATATCAATATAATCCGGCCGGGTCTCGACAGTTATCCCGATAACTCGATTGATTGCCGTTTCGTTCCTTGCTTGTTCTCCTTTCAGTGTTGTTGTGGTTCTGTTAATCCTTACCTGTTTGTTTTTGTTGTCTCTTCCGAGATAATCGCTTGTCGCGCGAAAACATTCTTTGATAAACCACCCCTGATATTTTTTAGGAAGATACGACCAAGTTCCGCCGATAATAATCAGCTCAATTTTGTCGATCGGATGACCTATCGTGTCTAATGTCATTAACCGGCTGTAGGCCTGATGATAGGGATGATATTTATAGGTGATGGCTCGGCTGACGGCTGGTTCGTTGGTAAGATAACTTTTTGGAAGTCCGAATTCAGTTGGGCAATAAATACACTTTCCCGGGCAGGGATAGGGTTTTGTTAAAACCGATACGGAAACAATCCCCGACAAAGAGCGGACACTCTTTATGCGCAATAGTTTCGCCAACGAGGAATTGACAGTAATTCTTCCAGTTTCGATTAGATGATGATAGGATTGGAGCAATGTTGTATTCGAGGGAATTGGCAGATTGTGTTCTTTTGCCAGCCGTCGTTTAATTGAAGCCAAAACTGTTGGATTTACTCTTCCAGACGACATTATTGCTTTCAAGATTACTTCGTTAAAGTTCATGGATAAAAAGCTAGCCGAAGATCTACGAAAAAAGGTTAAAAGTGACTATAATTTAATTGCTGACGACTTCTCGGCGTCGCGACCTTCTTCATGGAAGGAGCTTAGCATTTTTAATAACCTGGTTAAAGATGAGTCTTGTACAATACAACATGAGCATGAAATAAAGAGTGTTTCTATCGCAAGATGAGCATGAATAAGCTTGTTGCGAAAAAAAGGTGTGAACCGTTATCATTGAAGCTGTATGACCATTTCAATGGACGATTCACACATC
>JAZDOL010000034.1:0-24604 GCA_043798775.1 bacterium
ACTTACTTTGTTCGGTTATCGCTTCGGTTTTGGTGTACATAGCTATGCATACGCCAAAACCTTCTCATTTTCTAATTCTTGTTCAATTGTACCATTTTTAGAGCAAAAATACCCGTCAACTTCGGGTGGGTGAGGAGTTACAAAGAGAACGGGTCTCTTAAAGAGACCCGTTCTCGTGCTTTCGTCCTCGTGATTCTGATATTTACTTACTCGGTTTCCGTTTTTTTCTCAACTAATTTTAAACTCATCCGATGTTCTTTTGGCTCCAAGGAGAGGATTGTGAAATCATAGGACTCGTCAACTTTTAATCCATCCTCCATTTTTTGCGAAGTGCCGAATTCGGAAATATGGCACAATCCTTGGATTTTATCGGTAATCTGCACGAAAGCGCCAAACGGATTAAGCTTTGTTACTTTGCCACGAATGATGTCTCCTTTAACGCTTACGATCTCGCTCCACGGATCATTCTTTAGCGCTTTCAAAGACAAAGAAACGCGGTCGTCGGTTATTTCGATAATCTTGGCTTTTACTTTTTCGCCAACTTTGGCAAAGTCGGTCGGGCTTTCAACCATCGACCAGTCCAATTCGGAAATATGAATTAATCCTTCAATGTTCTCGCCAAAGCGGATAAACGCGCCAAAATCGACAACGCCGGTAATCTCTCCCTCCACCTCGTCACCGACTTTATAGCTTTTCAAGCTTTCTTTTATTTTCTCAACGACCTTGGCTTTTTCCGAGAGAATCAACTTTCCTTCTTTTTGCGATAAATCAAGAATTGTCACTTCAATATCTTTACCAACGAATTTCTGTAATTCGTGAAGAATCTTCGAAGAGTCGCCCCCCTCCACTCGCGGGTAATGTTCCGGCAGCAGTTGCGATACCGGAAGAAACGCGGAAATATTTGTCAGATCGGCCAATAATCCACCCTTGTTGGCGCCGGTAATTTTAACGGTGACACTTTCGCCTTTTTCTTTTTTCTGTTTCAAAAGATCCCAAGCCAATTCCTGCCCGGCTTGATTAACCGAAAGTTCGATATATCCATCATCATTTTCGAGGTCAGTAACTTTAACGAACAACAGGTCGTTAACTTTTAAATCTTTCAGGGTGTGTTTGGCTTCAAGGTATTCGCGTCCGTAAATGATTCCGGTACCGTTCGGTCCGAGGTCTAGATATACCGCCGATCGGTTCTTGTTGATAATCCTTCCTTCAATAATGCTACCAATACGAAGAGGTTTGATGTTGCTTATTTTTGTTTCTTTTAAGATTGTTTCTTTCATCGGGGTTAGTGGTAATGGTTAATTAATAATTACCGTGAAAAGATGGTGGAATAATATCATGTCTGGGACTGATTGGCAATAGTAATTTCTCGAAATTAGCTCTGTTTTTTGAACAAAATAGGCGTTGCTTCGGGAGGTGAACTCTTGAGGATTGAAAGACAATATCGGTCGTGATAACATTAACAATTACGATTTTAATATTTTATTTATGCAAATTAGTTGGAAAGGGCAAAGGTGCATATATATTTCCGCGCAACGGTTGAAAAGCGATCCGGTCTCCTTGGTCATCGACCCGGTAAGTGGTGATAGTGGTTTAAAAATGTCTTCGGTGGATACCGACATTTTATTATCAACAACCGGGAAAGTTGATATCGATAGCAAAACGATTAAAGGAGAGCCGTTTGTTATTGATAGTCCCGGCGAATACGAGATCAAGGATATATTCATTCGGGGGATTGATCTTAAGAACGACAACGGTAAGGAGGGAAACACGGTTTATGTGATCGACGCCGAAGATATGGTTCTATGTCATTTGGGAGCAATCAATAGAAAGGAATTAACAGCTACCGAGATAGAGAAGATCGGCGATGTTGATATTTTAATAATTCCCGTTGGTGGCAAGACAACGATTAATGGCGATACCGCCAGAAAGATAATTTCTCAAATTGAACCAAAGTTAATTATTCCCGTAAGTTACAAACTGCCACAGCTAAAAGAAGATATTGATCCGGTTGATAGCTTTCTCAAGGTTATGGGCGCGAAAGCGCCGGAGACAATCAGCAAGCTAACAGTCAAGCCCAAGGATTTACCGACCGACGATAGCCGGGTGGTTATTTTAACGATTTAGAATAGTATGGGATTTATGGGTCAGCTTCAGCAATTGTCGTTAATGAAGAAAAAGATGATTTTGTGGGGAGTGGTGATTATTGTTTCCCTGATTATGTTATTTTTTTGGCTAAAGGATGCCAAAGAAAAACTTCAAAATATACCGGCGGGAGGTTTCCAAGAGATAATCGTACCGCCGATCGATATTCCGCAGATGTCGCAACCGGATATCGCTGTTCCTCCGGAATTGCAAGAAGAATTAGACAAATTGGAAAAACAAAACAATGAAGAAAATAAAACAAATCAGTAACGAAAAAAGAGAAAAAAAAGAAACTTCGGAAATCGGTTATGTAAAACCGCGGGAAATTGTTCAGGAAATGGAGGACTCGTACACCGATTATGCGATGTCGGTTATCGTTTCCCGCGCCCTTCCCGATGTTAGGGACGGACTAAAGCCGGTTCATCGGCGGATTCTTTTTGCGATGAACGAGATGGGGCTTACTCATGGGTCGAAGTTTAGAAAATCGGCCAATGTTGTCGGGCGGGTTATGGGCGATTACCATCCTCATGGCGACACGGCAATTTACGACGCCTTGGTTAGAATGGCGCAGGAGTTTTCTCTTAGATACCCTTTGATTAATGGTCAAGGCAATTTTGGTTGTTTTACGAAAGACACGAAAATTAGATTAACCGACGGCAGAAATTTATCGTTCGAAGAATTAATTAAAGAACAGGTTGAAGGTAAAAAACACTGGACATTTTCTTTCAACGCCAAAACAAAGAAAGTTGAAATTACGGAGATTAAGAATCCACGACTTACAAAAAAGAATGAAAGAATAATAGAATTAACGCTAGATAACGGAGAAAAAATTAGATGCACGCCAAATCATCGTTTTATGTTGAAAAATGGGAAATATAAAAAAGTGATGAACCTGAAAACAAAGGACTCTTTAATGCCTCTTTATAATAAAATTTATGACGGCAAGGAGGATAAAAATTTAAAGGGTTACGAAATGATGTACCAGCCCGTAGAAGAAAGGTGGGAGTTTGTCCACCACCTATCGGATAAATGGAATTTAGAAAACAACGTTTACACAATTAAGAATGGCAGAATCAGACACCATAAAGATTTCAATAAACTAAACAATGATCCAGAAAATATTTTAAGAATTCAATGGCAAAACCATTGGCAATATCACAAAGAAATCGCATCCCTTCGCCATAAGAATAATCCTGACTATGTTCGAAAAATTGCTGAAGGCAGGAATAATTTTTGGTCGCAAAAAGAAAATAGAGAGAAAATGTCTCAATTTAGAACAGAAACGAACAAACAGATGTGGGCGAATACAAAGTACAGAAAAATATGGTCGGAATCGAGAGTAGAGATGTGGAAAAACCCAGAGTATAAAGAATTCATGAGAAATGCTTCGAGTGCCAATCTTAAGAATTTATGGCAACGAGGAGATTTTAAAGAATTGTTGAGTAGTTTGAAATCAGTAGAAATGAAAAAAAGATGGGAAAATGAACAGTTTAGGAATTCCCAAAAAATGAGAACTAGAGAAACGTCTTTGCGGCTTTGGGCTGATCCGAAACATCGAGAATATATTTCGAAATTAATGAAAGAAAAATGCCAGACACCGGAGTGGAAAGCAAGACAAAGTAAGATTTCACAGGGATTATGGAATAAATTTGAATATAGGGCGAAATTTTCCGCAGATCATTTTAGCAAAATGGCTAAAAAGTTATGGAAGAATACCGAAACAAAGGATTTACACAGAAATAAAGCGATTAAGCAATGGAAAGATTCTGGTTTCAGAAATCTGGTTACTGAGCTATCAAGGCAAAGAGGAAAACAACTGGCAAAAGAAAATCCCGAGCTGATGAAGACAATGGCTCATAAAGCCAAAATTGCTTTGGAAAAGAATTGGAAAAACCCAGAATATAAGAACAAGGTTATAAAAAGTAGGGTTTTGCGGTATGTAAATTCTTTGCTCAAAAAACATGCAAAATCAGAAATTACACCAGAAATCTACGATAACGAGAGAAGCAACAACTGTTTTCCTAAATTTGAAAATGCGATAAAGTATTTCCCTAATTTCTCCGAGATCTTAGACAAAGCAGAAAATTATAATCACAAAATAGTTTCCATAAAAATTCTTTCAGAAAAAGAAGATGTTTATGATTTAACAATCGATAGAATGCACAATTTTCTTTTGGGAGCAGGGGTGTTTGTCCACAATTCAATCGACAACGACCCGCCAGCGGCCCAGAGGTACACCGAGTGCCGATTGTCAAAAAACGGCGACGAGATGATGCTGGATATTGAAAAAGACACCGTTAATTTTACCGATAATTATGACGGCAGTAAGAAAGAACCTTCCGTATTACCTTCGCCGTTGCCACAATTGCTACTCAACGGATCGTTGGGAATTGCCGTGGGAATGGCAACAAATATTCCAACTCATAATTTAACCGAGGTGGTAGATGCCACGATTTATTTGGCAGACAATCCAAAAGCGACAACCGAGGATTTATTTAAGTTTATCAAAGGTCCGGACTTTCCTACCGGCGGGATGATCTACGATCAAAAGGGAATTCTTGAGGCGTATTCCACCGGTAAGGGATCGATTGTGATGCGTGGCAAAGCGGATATTATCGAAGAAGAAAAGGGCAACCGCCACCAAATAATCATTACCGAAATTCCATTTCAGGTGCAAAAATCATCCTTGATTGAACAATTCGCAAATTTGGTGCAAGAAAAAAAAGTTGACGGAATTAAAGATATTCGTGACGAATCGAATAAAGACGGAATGCGAATCGCCATCGATTTAAATAAAGAAGCGTATCCGGCGAAAATCCTAAACCGTTTCTATAAATTTACTGATCTGCAAAAATCGTTTCACTTAAATATGCTGGCTCTGGTTGGTGGGGTTGAACCTCAAGTTCTTGCCTTAAACGATTTATTAGGTTACTTCCTGGCTCATAGAAAAGAAGTCATCTATCGGCGAACAAAATTTGATTTAGATCGCGCCAAAGAAAGAGTTCATATTCTTGAAGGGTTGAAAATATGCTTGGACAATATTGATGCGGTTATCAAATTAATCCGCGGTTCGGACAACAAAGAAGATGCCAAAGTAAAATTAATAAAACGATTTGGCCTAACCGAGATTCAGGCGCTGGCAATTCTCGAAATGAGATTGCACCAATTGGCAAAGCTTGAGCGGTCGAAAATCGAAGATGAATTAAACGAAAAATTAAAGCTTATTAAAGAACTTTTGGCGATTTTGAAAAGCCCAGAAAGAATTAAAGAGATAATCAAAAAGGAACTAACTGAATTAAGGAATAGTTTTGGCGATAGCCGACGAACCAAGGTAATTAATCAAAAAGTTGGCGAAATTGCCGAAGAGGATTTAGTTCCCGACGAGGAAACAATCGTTACATTAACTCACGAAGGATACATAAAAAGAATCAATCCCACGGTTTATAAAATCCAGAATCGCGGCGGCAAGGGGCTGTTAGGAATGAAAACGATGCAAGATGATATTGTCGAACATTTCTTGTCCAGTCGCACCCATGATTCTTTGATGTTTTTTACCGATTCCGGCAAAGTATTTCGGACGACGGTTTACGAAATTCCCGAAGGAACAAGAGTGGCGCGCGGGCGCGGCTTGTTAAACTTTTTGGAAATTGCCCCTCAAGATCGGGTCTTATCGCTTTTTACTTTAAACAAGGAAGATCACGACCAGGGAATTAAGAATTTAATAATGGCCACCCAAAACGGAATTATAAAGAAAACGGTTCTGGAGGAATTCAACAACGTTCGTCGCTCTGGCCTGATTGCCATTACGCTTAAAAAAGGCGACTTGCTTAAAAAAGCGGCAAAAAGTCGCGGCGATGACGATGTTATTCTTGTTACCAAGAAAGGACAGGCAATTCGCTTTAAAGAAAAAGAAATCCGGGAAATGGGGCGACCGGCAAGTGGCGTTAAGGGTATCCGCTTAAGAAAGGGCGACGAAGTTATGGGAATGGAAATAATCACCGACCAAAAGGCGAAAGCGGTAGACCAAAAAGACAAGAACGCGAAACCGGCGAAGCAATATCTGTTAGTGGTAATGGATAATGGGTATGGAAAGAAAACAGAAGTTAATGAATATCGCTTACAGGGGCGGGGTGGTGGTGGAACAAAAACAGCGAACGTCAACGCTAAGACGGGAGATATTATTGCCTCATGGTTATTGAACGGAAAGGAGGAAGACCTGATTGTGATTTCTCAAAAGGGTCAAGTGATAAGAACAGAGATTTCCAGTATTCCCGTACTTGGCAGAGCGACTCAAGGGGTAAGAATAATGCGTCTTGACGAGGGAGACAAAGTGGCGTCGGCAACATGCATCTAGTGAAATCCGAAATAACAAACTCGAAACTCTAAACAAATGTATAAACATCAAATCCGAAATTTTAAACAGTTTGGTTATTAGATATTATTTTATAATTTTGATATTGTTTAGGATTTGGTGCTTGGGATCTGGTGCTTCAATTAATTTATTATAAAAAATTAATTATAATTATATGGACGGTTTTCTTAATCCGGTACAAGTTATCGAACAGCTCGGGTTATCTGGCGCGCTAAAAGCCGCCGATCTGGGTTGCGGTTCGGGCGGATGGGCGATCCCACTCGCTAAGAAACTAAAAGACGGATTTGTTTACGCAATAGATGTTCAAGAGGCGCCACTGTCGGCATTAAATAGCCGGGCGCAGGTAGAGAAGGTTGGCAATATTCGAACAATTATTGCCGACGTGGAAGGCGGGTCGGCGATTAGAGGAATCGGTAGCGATTCTCTGGACTTGGTACTGATGACTAACCTTCTTTTTCAGGTAGATGATAAAAAAGTGGTTATGAGCGAGGCAAAGAGAATGGTTAGACCGGGAGGAAAAATTTTGATTGTTGATTGGAAGAAGAATGCCCCTACCGGACCAAAGGGAAGCGAGGTTGCTGTTGAGGATTTAAAGACACTAGCCGGCGAGTTGAACTTATTTCTATCGGAGGAATTTGACGCCGGGGGCTATCATTATGGTATAATTCTGGTAAAGTAGAAATATGGTTACTAAATCAAGAATATTGGCAGTTGTCGCGTTGCTCGCTGTTTTGGTAATTTTTCCACAAATTGGTTATGGAACTGGCGCCGGGACAAAAAAACCATGTGCCGCATGCGCTGACTCTAATGAATGCAAGGGTTCATTGAAATGTGTTAACAATAGTGGCGTTGTCGCTAACCCGGGAACTTGCGGAGACGAGTGTGTCTCCGGGACAATATGTTTCCGCAATCCGGCATGCGTTAGCACATTTGAAGAGTTGATAAATAAAGTTGCCAGTTTTATATTCTGGGTAGGATTGGGGCTTGCTCCCCTAATGATTCTTGTCGGCGC
The DNA here is from genome assembly GCA_043798775.1 of bacterium. Lineage (GTDB taxonomy): Bacteria > Patescibacteriota > Minisyncoccia > Minisyncoccales > GWA2-46-15 > CAZUEG01. The sequence continues at coordinate 7,527 of JAZDOL010000034.1, forward strand.
CGCGTATATTTTCCTGGCGGCTGGCGATCCAGCTAAAGTTAAGACAGCAATGCACATCTTTCTTTATACTGGGATTGGTCTAGTGATAATCATTACCGCCAAAGCATTAGCGGCGGTGATTACGGGTATTTTCAAATAATTGTAGTGATTATTATTAAAACGGTCGTATTATCGAGAGAAAGGTCGAGTTAATTTATTCTCACAAAAAATATGAAAAAAATATTTGCGATCTTAACAATTTTAACCGTCGCCGTTTCCGTACTGCCGATGGTCGCTTCTGCGGCAACCAACATAGAAGGACCGGGCGAATGTTGTAAAATGCGGAGAGGGGTTACTATAGACGGGGTGACAGTCGCGAAAGATGCCGTTGTCGGAGACATCGGATCAATAGCTGCCGCTCCAACCTCTTGTTATATCAGTGGCGCTGCAACAACGCCGACAAACGAAAAAGGTAATTGGGGGTTGTATTGTACGATGAACACGATCAACACCCTGGTTGACTACATCTTCATCTTCATTGTCACCGTAGTAATGATTTTCGTGATGTTAGGAGCATTCAGTATCCTGACCGCCGCCGGCGATCCGGAAAAGATAACCACTGGAAGAAACTACATCATCTATGCCGCGGTTGGAATGGCGATTGCCTTTCTTGCCCGAGCGGTCCCCGCGTTGGTTAAAGCGATTTTGGGGGTGTAGAGGTTAATGCCTGTAAGAAAAAAAAGACAGCGGGCAACCGCTGTTTTTTTTGTGGAAATATAGTATCATTTTAGCCAGACATCATTTCTCGTCGGAGTGGCGAAACCGGCAGACGCGTTGGACTTAGGATCCAATGGGGAAACCCTTGAGGGTTCGAATCCCTCCTCCGACACCGAGTAATAAGCTTGCGCTTCGCAAGACTTGAACTCGGTTAGTCGCGTTTGAATTTACACAGTAAATTTATTACGCGACACAGCGATGAGTTTATAATAAGAGGAGGAGTTAATCGTAAACGAGGGATAAATAGGTCGAATCTATACCCGCCATAGTCCCCCGTAGGGGGACGAAGGAGGGCCTCCTCCGTGCGTATAATTTACTCCCAAATTACACATTACACACACTCACACACACGGCTTTCGCTTCGGCTCAAATTTGCGAGTAATTAGTAATGAGTAGTTTGTAATTAGGGCAAAGAGTTGTTGATAGCAAAGAAAATTTGCTTCCTAATTACAAATGTTTTTTATAATATCCCAGCGAGTTGTACTAAATATTGTATCCAGGTTAAAGTTTTCACTAAATTTACGAACTTATTTTTGATAATTTATCCTCTTGTTCAATAAAATACGAACCATAACAGGCAAACATCTTGGGGTAATATTATTACTCTTGATTGTGTTTTCTGCTCTTGTGATCCGTATCGTGGCAATCGCTAACGCTGGTGATTATTGGTTCGACGAGAGGGCGACGCTAATAATTACAGATAATCCTATAGGTGAAGTATGGAGATACGCTTTATTGGATGTTCATCCTCCCCTGTATTATTTATTAATTCATTTATGGGGTAGTGTCTTTGGGTTTAGCGCCTTCGTTGTAAGGTTATTTTCGGTTATTTTTGGTTCCGTAACAGTAATTATTGTTTACTTTCTTGGAAGAGATATATTCAACAAACAAGTTGGCTTAATTGGAGCTTTATTATTTGCCGTTTCTCCTTACGCGATTGATTACAGTTCCGAAGCAAGAATGTACGGAATAGGATTTTTCTTAAGCGCCACATCAACATATTTGCTGTGGAAACTATGCGTGGGGACGCGACACAAAAATTTTGTAATAATTAGTTATCTCTTTACCGTCACTCTATCTTTATATACCCACATATTTTTCATTATTAGTGCATTGGGCCAGATATTGTTTTTGATAATTAAAAGAAAAACAGTTAATAATTTTAAGACGATATTTATTGTTCTATTTTTATCATTTCTAGTTTTTTCTCCTTGGATAATCAGTTTTATGCAATCACGGATTTACGAAGTAAAAGAAAACTCAATAGGAGATGGGTGGTTTTTTCAAGAACCATCAGCTATTCCAGCTATAATACAAATTTTTCCAAAACTGCTTTCGGATTCGAGGAACCAAGTTGTTTATTATATTTGGTATATTGTTTCTGCGGTATTATTTTTCGTGGGGATTACTTTACGCAAGGCGGATGAAGGGGTTCTATCTAACGAACAAAAACCGGACGGCGCGTTATTGATGGCATGTATTATAATTTCATCGGTAATTCTATCGATTTTTATTACTGTGCCGGTAGAAAGATACTATTTTTACATTGCTCCTTTTTACTGCCTAATAGTTGCTCGTGGAATAAACCGTATGGTGTCTGCCAATATCTCTGCGACCATTAAGGGTGTTGTCGTTTTCTTTATCGTTACATTGTTATTATTTTCAAGAACCAATTCTAATTATTCTGCGTGGAACAAAATTAGCGAGTATATAGTTAATGCAGCAAATACCCAAGGCGCTACTATCCTTCAGCCACACACGCTAATAATGAAAAACTATTATCCATCCGAATATAAAAATTTCATAACTGTTGGACCGGCTAGTCATTTGTCTGACGAAAAAGAGTGGATTCTAAGGCATAATTGGAAGTGGTACTCTTCGTCAGTAACTAACTACGAGGAAGAGAACATGTTATTTGAAAAGCAAATAAGCGCTCAGCTATCAATTGATTACAACTATGTTTTCTATCCTATGCAGTCGTTTTCGTTAAGGGGCAAAATGATCAAAAAGATACTTGAAAAGAACGGTTATCATTGTTGCGGTGTAACGTATTTTCCATCAAAGCGGGACAGTATTTCGGTTTTAACTATGGGAAAATTCTGCGTAGTAGACGATCGCAGGTGTGCCGCTTATTAAATTATTTTTTGCAGGTCATCGAACTGATGATTATCAAAACAAGAACACTAATAGTTATTCTGTTGTTGATGTTTTTGTGTCTAACAAGGTTTTGGAATATCGGTTTTCCGCCAAAAGTGGTTTTTGACGAGGCGCATTTTGGTTTATATGCTTCGAAATATCTCTCACATGGTTATTATTTTGATATTCATCCGCCTTTAGGTAAATTATTTTTTGCCTTGGTAGCTAAAATTAGTAATTTCGGTTCAGGGTTCAATTTTGCCGAAGGCGCAAATTATGGCAATCTCGATTACATTCCGTTAAGAGTTTTTAACGCCCTCATCGGTATTTTGCTTGTGTTTGTTATATATTTTTTAACAAGAGAAATTGGATTTTCTAAAAGGGTTGCATTTATTGCCTGTTTTTTAGTTGCCTTAGATAACGCCCTAATATTGGAATCGCGTTTGGTTTTAATCAATAATTTACTTTTATTTTCCATATTTCTTTCTGTCTACTTGTTTATCAAGTCTCGCAATAATTGCAAAAATATTAGAAAATGGCTTATTTATATTTTTTTGACATCAATATGCCTGGGTATTGCTATATCAATTAAATGGACTGGTTTCGGCCTATTCTTGTTGTTTATCCCTCTAACAATTATCTTTAAGGAACTAAGCATCAGACAGAAGATTGTTCAGATAATCACCTTGTTGTTAATTGGGATATTCGTATATCTGTTTTCGTTCTATGTCCATTTTAAATTATCTTATGTTTCTTGTTCGGAGAATTGCGGTTGGGCGCTAGATTATTATCGCTCAAAATGTCCTTCGTGTGATTTCTTTACCGAACCGCCGGAATACGACAGTTTCATTGCCAAATTTATATCTATTCAAAGATGGATGTTGTGGGGCAATGGTCTTGACGGAAAATGGGGTAATTACCCCTATGAAAGCAAGTGGACAGGTTGGCCATTAGTGAACAGACCAGTTCTATATTATCCTGAGAATGGCGAAATGAATAAAATTATCTCAACTCAGCCAAACACAAGGATATCTTATTTATACTTAATAGGAAACCCACTTAATTGGTGGCTCGGATTTGTAGCCGTTATTGTCGCTTTTTTGTATTGCCTGTGGCGAAGAATAACGAACAAAAATGTGATAGATATCGACGGACAAGGGCTTGCGATTGTTGTGCTTGGTTTCTTTTGCTTTTGGTTGCCCTTTGTCATTGTTGAGCGGTATCTGCTGATCTATCTTTACTTCCCGTCGCTAGTTTTTTCGATTATTTGTTTAGCGATAATTTCGGACGCATTGATTAGGAAATTTTGTAGAGAGAAGAGAAATGACAATATCTTATACCAAAGTAAAAGGGCCAACATATTAATGTTCAGTATTTTATTAGTAACTGTTATTCTATTTCTTTTCTTTTCCCCTTTGACGTACGGATTTCCGTTATCTCAAGGAGAATTTGATTCAAGAATGTGGGGCGGAGATATGTGGCGGCCTGTTATAGAATTACGCCAATAAAACGACAAAAAACCAGCGGATTAGGCCGGTCTGATATTTTTAATCGGTTAATCAGTTTTAATCGTTATCTTCTTTTTCTCTTTGTCTATTTTGGCCATTTTAATCGTTAATATCCCATCTTTCATATCTGCCTCTGAACGATTGGTATCGACTTCCTGGGGGAGGATTATCTCCCTGGAAAACGGTCCCCAATAACATTCTTGATAAAAATAACTGGCATCGGTTGATTCCGCTGGTTTTTCTCTTCGGCCACGGATGATTACCGTATCCTTTTCGATTAGTATTTCCAGATCTTTAGAGTCAATGCCGGCGATTGCTGTCTGAACAACAAAATCCTTGGGGGTTTGATAAAAATCAACCGCCAATTGCCCCTCCGATTCAAACCATTTTTTCTTTTTTGCTTCCTCGCTTTCGGTATTAACAACAGCGGAAAAATCTTCTTTTTCGGTAACCGATATTATTTTGGGGGCGGAAGGGGGATTGTCTTGAAGAATCGGCGTTGATTCAGAAACAGCTTGTTTGTTAACTTCTTTTTCTTCGTCAACCTCTTCGGTTTGGTTGGTCTTGATTTTAAGTTTATCAAAGAATGACATATATTTACGCTTTTTTAGTTATCACTCGGCAAACACCAGTGAATTTTTTAATTTTTTTGAATTCTAAAGATACGGACAACGCCAAGGTGAAAACGATTGTTATTGGAATGATTAATCTTAATTCAGTTGTTAGTCCCATTATAGAAAAATTATACAATCCATGCAATGCGATTGCCGTTGTAAGGCCTAAAATTGTTAACATTGTTCTGTTTTCTGTTTCGCGATAGGCAAGGGCGAGGAAGAACCCGACGGTCCCCGAGCAAAGGGCATGAAGAAGAGTGGCGCCAAAAAGTCGGATAAAAACAATCGACGCGATCCCGGCATAGGTAAGTGTTGTATCCGAGCGAAAAATCATTAATAGGTTTTCCGTTGCCGCAAACCCTAGCCCGGCGATAATCATATACAACATCAGATCTATTGGTTCATCGATGTGAGAACTCCTTATAACTTTTGAGCGGACAACAAGATATTTTAATAATTCCTCGGCGAAAGCAATACCAATAAAAGAATTTAATCCGATGATTAGTATTTGCGGTAATGGTAATGATTCTACGATATCATTAAACCCCACCTCGATAAGCGCCACCGGTAATGGAGCAATCATTCCCCAAAGAAATACTTTGGCGATCATTGGATTCGATTCGGGATGAGAGTCCTTTCTCAAATAGAAAGCCAGCCAGACGATACTGGGCGCTAATCCGGCAATAATATAAAGAAGGAGAGGCATTAATGATTTCTAATTTATGATTTAAGATTTAAAGTTTTTATCGACAGGCCAGGGCGAAATAATCAGCGGGTCATTCTTTTTTTTGGGAAATTTCTGCCACAATTCCTCGGTAATGAAAGGCATAAACGGATGGAGGAGTTTGAGACAATTTAGATAGACATGGCGTAAAACTATCACACTAGTTGTGTCGCCCTTGGCAATTCGTGGTTTTGAATATTCAATATATTTATCGGCGAATTCGTGCCACATAAAACGATAGATTGCTTCGGCGGCCAAATCGAATCGGTACTTTTCCAGGTAGCCCGTTGTTTTTAAGATAATCTTGTTAAGGTTGGCGACTATCTTTTTGTCTTCTTTTGTTTGTCCTTTTAGATCGGGCGAATAGAATGGAAGCGGTTTTTTACCATCAAAATTTGATAAGATAAAACGGCCAATATTCCAAACCTTATTGGCAAAATTACGCATTGATTTTATCTTTTCATCGTAAACAGAAATATCGCTTGCCGGAGATACGCCGTAAACTAAAGACATTCGAAGAGCATCGGCGCCGTATTTATTAATCATCTCTATGGGGTCGATAACGTTACTTTTACTTTTACTCATTTTTTGTCCGTTTTTGTCTACCACCCGAGCGTGAAGATGAATCACCTTAAAGGGCGCTCTTTTGGTCGCGTAAATTCCCAACATCATCATTCGGCCAACCCAAAAGAACAAGATATCCCATAAGGTATCCAAGACCGAAGTCGGATAAAAGTATTTAAAGTCGGGATTTTTGTCGTAAAAACCAAGAGTGTTTAACGGCCACTGGCCGGATAGAAACCAAGTATCAAAGGTGTCGGTCTCTTGAATAATATTGCCTCCTTTGCACTTTTTACATTTACCCTTAACGATTGAGTAGCTGGCGTTAATTGGCGCCGATAATGATTGCAAGCCATTAGTAATTTCGTTAAGTAGGTACTTATCCTTAAGTTCCTGATAGTTGCCGAATACTTTTTCTTTATTTTTATTAATAAAGCTAATCGTGATGTCGGGGTTGCAATCCAAGCAATACCAAGCGGGAATCCGCGGGCCCCAAACGATTTGCCGACTGATATTCCAGTCTAAGATATTCGTAAGCCAATCAAAATACATTTTTTCAAAGCGTTTTTTGGGAACGATTTTCGTTTCTCCTTTTTTTACCGCTTCAATTGCCGGTTTGGCTAATGGTTTTGTTTTGACATACCACTGTGGCATCAGCATCGGTTCGATTGTCGAATGACAACGATAGCAGGTACTAATCGTATGTTTTAAAGGCTCGGTTTTGATTAAATAACCCTCCGTCTTTAGGTCGGCGACAACCGTTTCGCGGGCTGGGTTAACTTTTAAACCGCGATACTTTTCCGGGACATTAATCATTCGGCCATTTAAATCAACTGATTTAATAATATTAAGGTTGTGACGAGCGCCGATTTCGTAATCAATCGGGTCGTGAGCCGGGGTTACTTTAAGGGCGCCAGTGCCAAATTCGATTTCGATTGTCTCGTCGGCAATTATCGGAATTTGTTTATCAATCAATGGGATAATCGCTGTTTTGCCGATAATCTCGGTAAACCTTCTGTCTTTTGGATTAACGGCAACTGCCACGTCGGCAAAAATAGTTTCCGGCCGCGTTGTGGCAATACTAATTGGCCCGTAATTCAGGTAATATAAAAAATCGTCCTTTTCCTCATGATTAATCTCTAGGTCAGAGAATGCCGTTCCGCATTTCGGGCAATAATTAACCATTCTTTCGGCGCGGTAAATTAGGTCGTCGTGATAAAGGTTGGCGAATGTTTTAAATACATCTTTCTGTATTTTCGGCTCCATACTGTAATGGTAGCGCGTCCAATCCAAGGAAAAGCCGAGCTTTTTCATTTGGTTTTTATTTGTATTCTTATTTTTCTCAACGAAATCAACAATCATTTGATAAAGGGTCTGGCGGTCAAAATCAAATCGACTTTTATCTTCTTTAGCCAGTCGTTTTTCAAAGACATATTGGGTCTCAATGCCGGCATGATCGCCTCCTGGAAGCCACAGCGTTGGTTCTCCTTTCATTCGGTGATAGCGGATTAAAATATCTTCAATGGTAAACAAAGCATGCCCCATATGCATCGGGTCGTTGGCGTTAGGAAGAGGAAGAAGGATCGAAAATGGTTTTTTGCCCTTTTTTATTTTGGGAGTGAAATACTTTCCCCGCTCCCACAAGCGATAGATCTTGTCCTCTACCTTTTGCGGCTCGTATGTTTTAGAAATGTTCATAAATCTTAACTCTTGGATTCTAATTTTGTGTCAGCAAAATTCTTGTCGCAATTGCTGAACGAAACTCGAACCTATTTTGAACAAAAGATATTTGATTAGCTCCGCTCTGCATTTTCGCCCTCCGAATTTTATGCCAATGAAACTGGCGCGCCACCTATTTTAGTTTTTCAATCTCTTTTTTTATCTTCTCAATTACTTCGGGATTATGAATTACCTTATTCTTGCCCTCGGTCATTGAAATAATATAAAATACCTTTCCGCCGTATTTTGCGGTAAATTTTTCATGCGTTTGTTTCTGTTGCTCTCTCTCGTTAATTATTTGCGTAATATATTCAAAGCCCGCAGGCTTTATTTGAAGACCGATATATTTTTCGTGAATTTTAATAAAATAATCAACATTATATCCTCTATCCCATTTGTCGGGAGCGGGTTCGATTTTAACTTCAAGAATTTTTTCAAGCTGTCCGTAAATTGTTTGAATCTCTGACTGATAACCATCAAAAGTTCTATTTATTACCAAATTATATATGAAATCTATACAATCTTCTTCGGTAACATCTTCTATTTCAGCCTTACAAATATCAGTGACCTTAATAAATAAAGTTTTCCCGAGTTGTTCGAGATGCTGTTTCGAATAGGCCTTGTCTAAATAAAATTTTTCCCACTCGTTTAATGTCTTTGGGGCGCATTTTCTAATTAACTCTGCAACGGGACCAACTTTACTTTTTCGTGTTAGTCCCCATCGCATATTCGCTTGATTCAATATCCATTCTTTTGCCATATTATTTTGTTAGATTTAAAAATTTTATTTTGTATTTATAATCAAAGCTATTGTCGACATCGACAAGTTGATTTTTTATCAAATGAGCATTTATAAATGTTTTATTTTTTAAGTACAGATAGCAAAGCAGATTGTTTTCTTGATCATATTTTAGTGAATCAAACCTCATAAAAACTCTCTGGTTTTTTAATTTTGCTTGTAAAAATTCAATAGCGTCATCAATTTTATCTTTATTAACTTTTACCCCAATCAACCTTACCAACAGATCGTTATTTAATAACAACTTTTCTGGACTTACAATTTCTTTAACAGAATATGTATCTATTGCTTCGTTTTTCGTTGAATCAATTTTTGATCCAAATTGTAATTTTTTCGGATCAATTTTCCGGTCAAACTTTATTGTATCTTTAAAAATATACGGCAATTCAGATATATCTTTTGCGTAATTGATATTATGTTGTTTTTGATCGATAAATTCAAATGCGACATTTTTAAACAAATCGTCTTTGGTTGCCCCGATTTTTTCTTTTATTGTAGGTAAATAATTATTATTGATCTCGTATCCAGCTGAATTGCGATTTAAATTTATTGCCGCAAGCGTTGTGGTGCCGCTTCCTAAGAATGGGTCCAATACATTATCGCCAACAAAGCTAAACATTTTAATAAGTCGCATGGGTAATTCTTCGGGAAACATTGCCAAATGTTTATCTTGTCTTGCACCATTAAAATTCCAATGGCCATTAAAATACTGGTTCCATTCATCTTTTGACATTTTTGACTCTTCTTTTATTTCTTTTGATACAAAAGGAGAAACGCCCAATTTCTTGAAAATCAATATAAATTCATAATCCAACTTAATAATTCCATTTCTAGGATAAGGAAAACTTCCCATTATGGTCGCGCCGCCGGTAGTATTCATTGTCGTTGCTTTCTGCCAAATAATAGCCCCCATATAATCAAAGCCGATAGTTTCACAAAATTTAATTATTTCTGTTCTAATCGGAATAATTTTATATCTACCATAATAAACTGACCTCGCAAATTGATCACCTATATTTACACAAAGACGACAACCGTCATGTAATGTCCTAAAACATTCTTTCCAAACCAAATTCAGGTTATTAATATAATTTTCGTAACTATCATTGAAGCCAATCTGGTCTAACGAGCCATAATCTTTTAATTGCCAATAGGGCGGTGAAGTAATCACAAGATGAACAGAATTATTTTTTAATTCCGCCATATTTCTGGAATCACCCATTATAACCCTGTGATTAGTTTTCATATTATCTATTTTATTAAATCATCAACAGCAACACTAAGTGCCTTAGTCAAGACTACGGCGGACCACAGGTCGCCTTCGTCAAGACTACGGCGGGCCACAAGTCGCCTCCGCTAAAAGCTACGGCGGACCACAGGTATCCTTCGCTCTTCGAGCTACGGACTACCAAGTCGGAGAGCCGAGAATCGGACTCGGGCCTCATGCTCCCAAAGCATGCATACTACCACTATACTACTCTCCGAAACTTCTAATTGGGCAGAGAATATGCGTACTACCGAATATACGGCGTCCCGTATAATACACATCGAGAACACACACTAAGTAAGTTCGAATTCAGATTTTTAATAGTATCGTTATTTTAAGCGAGGGTCAAACTTAAACGGCAGAATGAGTAACCGAAAATATGACATTTTCATAATATAAATTTGTTGTGTTCAATTGATATTTGAAAAATGATATACTGTATGTAATGGTAAAAATGAAAACTATTAACCAGCTGGATATTATTGGCCATTGTCGGCGTTACGGATTGACGCTTTGGCAGTGCCCGCAATTTCTGTTTCTGATAATGGGTTTATTTGTCATCTTTGTGGCAGTTGCCAGCTATATCATCGGAACGCAGTTTATCGAAGAACCGGAGATCGTCGCCTTTGTCGTCTTGATTCTAAGCGCCGTTCTTTTTACATTGGCCGTTTTGATTGTTAGGAGCTTCGAGCGGTTGGCCGAGGCAAGCCGGATGAAGACAGAATTCGTCAGTATTGTTTCCCATCAGTTAAGAGCGCCATTATCTAATATGAAGTGGGCGATGGAGTATATATTTTCCGGACGACTAGGCAAGGTTGAAGCCCAACAGATTACCTACCTCAAGATCATTAAAGAAAACAACGATCGGATGCGAGAGTTGGTAGAAGACCTTCTGATGGTCTCTCGGATTGAACAGAATCGTTTACCGCAAGACAAGCAAGAATTTTCCTTAAGAGAAATGATCGAAAAAAAAGTAGCGCTTCTGTCGCCATATCTCAGGGCGACGAATACAAAAATAGAAACAAGCTTCAGCGTCGATGGGGGTTTGGTGTTTAGCGATCCATCGCAGGTAGGAATTATTCTGGATAACCTGATAGATAACGCGATTCGTTATTCAGAGGATAAGGGAAGTGTTGGGATTAAAACTGAAACTAAAGATAATTTTGTATATTGCGAAATAAAAGACGACGGCGTCGGGATTCCCGTTGCCGACCAACGATATATTTTTGAAAAGTTTTTTCGTTCAGAAAATGCTTTGAAAAAAGAAACCCAGGGGTCTGGTTTGGGTCTTTATATCGCTAAGGCGATTGTCGAACGGGCTGGCGGAAAAATTGGCTTTTCTTCACAAGAAGAACAAGGATCGGTATTTTGGTTTACGATTCCTATCTATAAACAGGACAAAAAATCTTAAATAATTCTTTGGATAATCCAACATATTAGTTATCGCGTCAATGTTAATTAAGTATACAAACATGAAAAAAATACTGCTCATAGAAGACGAATCAGCATTACAGAAGACCCTAGGCGAATATCTGCGTCAAGAGGGATATGACATTGTTTCCGCCCTCGATGGGGAGAAGGGAATAGAATTGGCGAAAGCAACAAGCCCCGACCTGATCCTTCTTGACCTAATCCTTCCAAAAGTTAATGGATTCGAGGTTATTAAAGAACTAAAAGATGACGAGAAAACACAACGAATTCCAATTATTATTCTGACGAATTTGGAAGAGATGAAAGATATTAATCAGGCCATTGAACTAGGAGCGACAACATATCTTGTAAAGGCGCGATATTCTCTGGAAGAAGTTGCTATCAAGATAAAAGATATAATAAATAAATAATAGTCCTGTCTGCGGCGGGCAGACGATAGAAAAAATGAAAGTAGAGCCACAACAATTAAGAGCATTTCTCTTGGATGCCGGGATGATAACCGTGGAACAGTTTAATGGCGTCGAAAAAAAAGCGGCAAAAAGCGGCGCGAACATCAGCGATGTTTTAGTCGCCGACAAATTGATTACCAAGGAGGAGTTGATAAAACTTGAAGCGTATATTTTAGGTATTCCGTTTGTGGATCTTGAAAAAGAAATAATTTCTGGAGAGATATTAAAAATGATTCCCGAACCAATCGCCAGAAATCACAACATTGTTGCTTTTCGGAAAAACGGTCAGGATTTAGAGGTAGCGATGCTTGATCCCGAGGACTTAAGGACGATCGAGTTTATTAAAAAAACTGCCGGCTTAAGGATACTGCCACGACTCACAACGCCAGACGGCATCAAGCAGGTATTAAGACAATATCAAAAAACACTAGAGGTTGAATTTGGAGAGATTATTTCTCAAGGGGCGAAAGATCTCGAAAAAACTGATGAGGCCAGTTTTCGACTCGGGAAGGAAGAAAAAGAAGAAGACGAGATTAAAAATTTATTAAAGGTCGCCGAAGAAATGCCGGTTATTAGAATTGTTGACACTTTATTGAAACACGCGATTCTTCAGCGAGCTTCGGATATTCATATCGAGCCGATGGAAAAAGAGGTTTTGGTAAGATATCGGATCGACGGGATTCTTCACGACGCAATGACCTTGCCTCGGCAAGCGGCAAATGGTATCGTTGCCCGGATAAAAGTTCTTTCGGACCTAAAGCTTGATGAACATCGCTTACCGCAAGATGGTCGTTTTAAAATTGAGAGTGAAGATTATAAATATTCTATTCGGGTATCAGTGCTCCCCATCTTTGATGGGGAAAAAATCGTTATGCGTCTTTTATCGGAAGACTCTAAGGCGTTAACAATGGAAAATCTTGGTTTTTGCGGTTCGGCTTTAGAATGGATCGAAGAAAGTTTGCGAAAACCGGTAGGGATGATTCTTGTTACCGGTCCGACTGGTTCCGGGAAAACAACCACCCTTTATACGATGATGGATATATTAAATGTTCCTCAAGTCAATATTTCCACCGTCGAGGATCCCGTTGAATACCGAATGCCACGGATTAACCAAACACAAATCAATACAAAGATTGGAATGACGTTTGCTAATGGTCTAAGATCGCTTTTAAGGCAAGATCCGGATATCATTATGGTGGGGGAAATTCGCGACAAGGAAACGGCCAGTTTGGCAATTAACGCGGCTCTAACCGGTCATTTGGTTCTTTCTACTCTCCATACCAACGACGCCGCCGGGTCAATTCCACGATTAATCGATATGGGAGTGGAGCCATTTTTAATCTCTTCAACTTTGGAACTGATAATTGCCCAAAGATTGGTTCGGCGTCTGTGTAAAGAGAGAGAGCCCTACCGCCTTAAAGACGCGGAAATTAAGGATTTGGAAAAATATTGCGATCTCGAGAAGATAACGGCTATTTTGAAAGAAGATAAGATTATCAACCCAAAGGATTCAATCAAGGATATCGAATTTTTTCGTCCGAAAATAACCGTTGAAAGTTCCGAAGGATATAGTGGCCGGATGGGATTATATGAAGTGATTAAGGTGACGGAAACAATAAAGGAAATGATTATTAAAAACGAAACCGCCGATCGAATCCAAGAGCAAGCAATAAAGGAAGGGATGCGGACGATGATGGAAGACGGCTTTATTAAGGCCGCTCAAGGAATAACCTCAATCGAAGAAATTTTAAGGGTAATCGTTGAGTAATAACCAATGCCAAAATACAAATACAACGCGGTATCTTTGAGTGGAGAAACAAAATCGGGAAACCTTGACGCCAGAGATGAAGCTGATTTGGCGCGATTGTTAAAACAAGAAGGGCATATTCTTATTTCCGCCGAATCGGAAGACGACGCCAATAAAAAGCATAATATTTTTAATATCCAAATTCTTTCAAGGGTGTCGCTTGCGGAAAAAATGATGATTACAAGGAATTTGCAAGTGATGGTTAAGGCGGGAATTTCTTTGCCAAGGGCGTTATCAATTCTCTCTATGCAAAGCAGAAATAACGCGCTGAAAGATGCCCTAAAAGACATTGGCGACGAAATTAGCCGTGGACAATCTTTCTTTTCCGCGCTTTCTAAGTACCCTCAATATTTTTCGCCATTGTTTGTAAATATGATTAGAGTTGGCGAGGAATCGGGTACGTTGGACGAGGTATTAAGTAATCTGACTCACCAAATGGATAGGGAAAACGACCTACGGTCAAAAATAATCGGCGCGTTAATTTATCCGATCGTTGTAATTTCCGCAATGCTCGGAATTGGGGTAATAATGTTGATCGTCGTTGTTCCGAAATTGTCAGAAACATTTAAAGAACTCAATGTTCCTCTTCCGGCATCCACTCAAGCGATTGTTGCGGTGGGAACATTTTTGGCAAATCAGTGGTATTTGGCATTAATTTTAATTGTGACAGTCGTTATAATTATTCGCCAAGCGCTTAAGACCAAAAATGGAAAAAAGATCGGTGATGCGTTAATTCTGAAAATGCCGATTGTGTCGAATATTGTTTCTGGGACAAACGCCGCGTATTTCACAAGAACCCTTGGTTCGTTAATTTCTGCCGGCGTGCCAATTGTCGAAAGTTTACACATCATCTCCGGGGCAATGGGTAATATTCATTTCGAAACGGCAATCATAGAGACCGCGGACAAGGTTAGCAAGGGAATAAGATTATCGGATTCAATGCAACCTTATCAAGTGTTTCCGATTATGGTTCGCCAGATGATCGAGGTTGGCGAAGAAACCGGACAGACATCTGATATTTTAGGCAAACTTGCCGATTACTACGAAGAAGAGGTGATAAATTATACGAAAAATTTATCGGCTCTAATCGAACCGTTGTTAATGCTTATTGTTGGCGGAGTTGTCGGTTTCTTCGCCATCTCGATGGTTCAACCAATGTATTCCATATTGCAAAATGTATGACGAAAAGAGAGCTTGACCTTAAAGTACTTCCTCCTGGCGGCGGGTCAAAGACAGGAGGGTTTACCTATATCGAAGTCCTGATTGGCGCATTTTTGATGCTTCTATTTTTTTCAGCGATTTTTAGCGCTTATCAATTAACCCTACGAGTAATCGGATCGTCACGGGCGCGAATAAACGCGACAATGATTATCAATCAAAAAATAGAAGCGATAAGAAATCTTCCCTATAACGAGATTGGTGTTGTCGGCGGTTATCCAGAAGGATCTCTTTTGTCGCAAGAACATCTATACCGTAATAATAATAATTATCTAATAGAAACGCGAGTTGACTTTATAAACGATCCCTTCGACGGGATTATTGGCGATGTTTGTCCCAACGACTATAAACGTGTGTCAATAAGGGCGTCTTGGATAGGACTTATTCATGGCGAGGCGGAACTATCAACCGATATTTCGCCAAAGGGGTTATCGCAAGAATGCGCTGAAGTCGGCGGAACGCTGTCGATTGTTACCCTTGATGCGTCCGGCAATCCTGTTTTGGGGGCAAACGCCACCGTTACGGATATTATTTCCGATATCGGGAAGACCTGCTCTACCGACATAAGTGGCTGTTATTTCGTTCTCAAGGAAGCCGTTGAACAATACCGAGTAGTGGTTGCTAAACAGGGATACAGTTCAGAGAGAACATATAGCAAGAACGAGGTGGCAACGCCATTGAATCCTCATCCCACTATTTTCGAGGGGCAGGTTACCAATATCAGTTTTAATATTGACCAAGTTAGTTCGTTCAACGTTCAGACGATGATTCCAGAGAGTGAAAATCGTTTTGCCGATGCGTTTTTGGATCAAACGAAAATTTCCCAACTCGATCAAACAATGATTATCGAAAATAAGGCGAAATTAATCAAAAATATCAACGGAGAATATATGGCTAACGGCAGCGTTATTTCAAACACAGTTACTCCAAACCCATCAACTATTATTTCGTGGAAAGAATTGCAGTTTACGGGTTTCCGTCCAACGAATACCGATTTATTCTATCAATTATTTTACTTTAACGGTTCGTCTTGGGTGTTAATTCCCGATGGCGATTTAAGCGGCAATGGCCAAGGGTTTACCGAGTCAAAAGACATATCGGCTCTTTCGGTTACTAAATACCCCTCGGTAAGAATTAAAGGGGTATTAGCAACAACTGATCCTTCAACGAGCCCTTACATTGATGATTGGACCGTTTCGTGGAAAACATCAGAACCATTCGTCATCGGGAATGTTACATTTGGCTTGAGCGGGAATAAAAATATCGGGAAAGATGTTCAGGGAGAATTTGTTTATAAGTATTCATCGTTACATGCTTCGAATCCTATCGGTACAATAGACATTGACAACCTGGAATGGGACACTTATACATTTTCCGTTGATAAAACTCAAACTGGTCTAGATTTAGTTTCCACTCAACCGTCAATGCCCATTAATTTACTGCCGAATTCCGCCGTTAGCGTTACCTTAAACGTAAAAGCAGAAAACAGTTTAACGGTCAATGTCGTCAACGTGAATACCCTAGCGCCAATATTTGGCGCGTCGGTTCGTTTGTATAATGCCACTTTGGGCTACGATAGTACCAAGCCCACCGATATCAATGGCAATACTCTTTTCCTTCCGTTATCCAATGCCGTTTATACTACGGAGGTTCAAGTTAGTGGCTTTAGTCCGGTAACGCAGACGGTGACCGTTTATGGTCAAACTGTAAAAACGATTAAATTGAGCGTCCAATAATGAGCAGGACAAAAAGAATGAAAATAAAGACGACTTGTCGTACTATTCATCATCAGCTAGCGGATTCTGGTTTTACGCTGATTGAAACCATCCTAACGATCGTTGTATTTATTATTATTGTTGTTGCTTTGTTCTCGGCAATTGTTCGTGGCTTAGATATTTATCGTTTTTCTACCGAACAAGCGTATGCTGTGGATGAAGCGCGAAGAGGGATTGAGGTGATGGTTAAAGAAATCAGAAGCGCTCGACCCGGTGATGACGGATCTTATGTAATCAAAAAAGCGAACGATTTCGAATTTATCTTTTTTGCCGATATTGATGGGGACTCTCAAGCAGAGCAAGTAAGGTATTAC
>JAZDOL010000004.1:0-22610 GCA_043798775.1 bacterium
GGGGGGGGGGTGGGTTAGTTCGATTGGCCTTGCCAATCGAACCGTTAAAACTATTTTTACTGCGCCCCTTATTTGTTTTGATAAAAAGCGCATATTCATCTAAATCAAAATCATTATTCCAACTCTATGGTTTTCAATATGGCATTCTGGTTAGCAAAATTACCGCGAACAAAATTTACCCGAGCGATATTCTTTTTGACCGGAGATATTATTTTTATATCTCTGGCGGTTATCTTAGCATTCGCCCTTCGTTTCGACGGCGATATTCCTTTTGAATACGGTTGGATAATCTGGCGGCTGATTGCCTTATCGGTCGTTTTTTATTTGCCGTTCTTTTATTTTGGGAAAATATATTCTTTTTCTTGGAGTTATGTCAGCGCGACAGAGCTGGTTTCCCTTTTTAAGGCAACCAGTTTTGGTTTTATTTTTTTGATGGTTGCCTTGTATTTGTCGCGCGACTTTCCGGCATTTTCCGGACTGCCGCGTTCTACTTTAGTTATCAGCTATTTTCTCACTTTCATATTCACCGGCGCTCTTCGATTTTCTAAAAGAATTTATCTCAACCTAAAGCATAGCAGGCAATCTTTGGGAATTAAGTTATTAATTGTTGGCGCTGGCGACGAGGGAGAGCAATTGGCGCGTAATATTATTAGAAGTGAAGACGGGCGATATTCACCGGTGGGATTTATTGATAATAATGCCAGTAAGCGCGGGCAAATGATTCACGGGATTAAGGTTTTGGGAGGGATGGAAAAAATGGCGGAAATTATTAAGGATACCGATAGCGAAGAAGTAGTTATTGCTTTCCCAACGGGAAAAACAAGCTTGATTCATCGGGTAATCGAGGAGGCGCGTGGCGCCGGAATTAAAAAGATACGAATTTTGCCGCCAAATGCCCAAACTCTCGCCCATGCGCGAGAGGTAAATGTCGAAGATCTGTTGGGACGGGATCCGATACCGCAAGACCGCAAAGAAATAGAAGCATTTATAGTCGCTAAAAATGTTTTAATAACCGGAGCCGCCGGTTCGATTGGTTCGGAACTGGCGCGGCAAGTGATAAAATTTTATCCAAAACAGCTTGTTTTGATTGATCAAGACGAAAGCGGTTTATTTAATGTTGCCGAAGAGTTAAAAAATATAGCTCCAAAACAAGACCTGCTCACAATCGTTAGTGATATTACGAACGATGAGCAAATTAAAACAATATTCCATAGCGCAAAACCGCAACTGGTTTTTCATGCCGCTGCTTATAAGCATGTGCCATTGATGGAGGAACAGCCGGACGAAGCGGTTAAAAACAATATTTTTGGAACAAAATCAGTTGCTGAAGCGGCTCTCTTGGCGGAAGCAGAAAAATTTATTTTCATCTCAACCGACAAATCAGTTAATCCGACATCGGTGATGGGGGTAACGAAACGTGTCGGGGAAAAAATCTGCCAGCTATTAAATAAACAAAACAAAACAAAATTCATTTCTGTTAGGTTTGGCAATGTGTTAGATAGCCGGGGAAGCGTTATCCCGATATTCAAGGAACAAATCAAGCGCGGGGGGCCGGTAACGGTAACCCATCCGGAGATGAAGCGTTATTTTATGCTAACCTCGGAAGCGGTGTTATTGGTTCTGGAGGCGGCATCAATCGGCAATGGCGGGGAGGTTCTGGTTCTCGATATGGGACAGCCGATAAAAATTGTTGACTTGGCAAAAGATATGATTCGCTATTCGGGATACGAACCAGACCGGGATATCGCAATTGTTTATTCGGGGATGCGTCCCGGCGAAAAACTGTTTGAAGAATTTTTAACTGCCGAAGAGGGAGTGGAGGCGACAAAATGCGCGAGGATATTTGTTGCCAAGCTATCCCAAGTAAACGAGGAGGAGGTTATTAATGGATTAGAAACATTAAAAGAATTGCGGGACAAAGAGTTAATCAAAAAAACCCTGAAATTAATTGTTCCGTCGTATACAATTTACCAAAAGTGAAGTATTGACCTTTACTGGGTTAGACATAAGATGTAGTTACGGCTAATCGTTAAAAATAATATATAACTATGGCAAGCGAGGAAAATAACGAAGAAATAAATATTGTCTCTTATATTCGGACAATTGCCGGTTCTTGGCGGTTAATTTTAATAATCACTGTTTTGGCGCTTATAGTAGCGGGAGCGTATTATAAGTTATCTCCAGAATGGTACGAAATTAAGACGGTAATTCAATTAGGAACGATTGACGGTCAGCCGGTTATTAATTCTTCGGAGATTGTTTCTAAGACAACAAACGGTGTTTATTCGGCGGTCGTCTTTGAGAAAACAAATGTTTTTGAAAATTCAAATGCCATCGAAATGAAACATTTATCAGTTAAGGCAACAATCCCCGCCAATACAACTTTACTGATTTTATCGACCAAATCCACCAACCCAGAACTGGGAAGGGAATTTCTTGAAGGATTGTCGGCAGTTATCGTGAGCGAGGAGCAGGCGGTTATTAATCACAACAAAAAAATCCAAAATGATAAAATAGAAATCCTGAAAGATGCGATTAAAATGTCCGAGAATAAACTAGAATTACTGAAGGGAACGATTGTTCAGAAAAATAAACAATTGCGATTACTGGAAAACCAGTTGATTGCCGTCAATAAATCCGAATCAATAGACAGTGAGTTATATAGGCAAGTAGCGTTGTTAAACGCCAACACGCTTTTAGAATCCAGCCGACAACAAATTATTGATTACCGCCTCGAACAAATACCAGAAGAGGAATTATTAAACAGATTAAAGATCCAGTTTATTGACTTAACCGTCGATAACCAAAAGATTGCCGAAGCCAAGGCGTTAAACATATCCGATAATTCTCGCTCCTTGCGACCGGGAATTTTAATAATCGCGATTACGGCGATAATAATGGGGTTATTCTTGGGATCGTTTTGTGTCCTTGTTGCTAATTGGTGGCGAGTAGTCAAAAAAAGATAATCGTTGTTAACGATCTCGTAAAATTGATATGTGGCAATGGAAAAGAAAGTTCGTCCATACGCGCGGTTTTTTTGTCAGTCGTTTTCTTTATGCTAAGATAGAAATGTTGATTTATGGGTATGATATGAAAAAGATATTGTTATGTTTATTGGCAACGGTTGTAATTCTTCCCATTAATGGCGGCGTTTTTGCCGCCCAATTGGACAATCCAGTTATTTTTAATGTTGATCAGAACTACGACATATCAAACCGTACAGAGATAATTGCCGTTACTGTTAAAACGACAGATAAGATTTACTTCGTTTTTGAAAAAACCTGGTGGGATAATCAAGGGGTTTTGAGACAAGGAGAAATTCTGGGATCTTTAGATGTTCTTTCGTCGGAGTTCGCCAATCGAATCTACCCGACACTAACTTCTTATTTTGGCACAGAATGGAATCCGGGAATCGATGGCGACGATCGGATTACGGTTTTATTCACCCAGATGAAAAGCGACATTGGTGGCTATGTAAGGACCAGCGATGAGTACCTAAGATTGCAGGTCTCCGACTCCAACGAGAGAGAGATGGTGTACATCAATCTTGGTCAGTTAAATAATACAAACCAACTAAAATCATATTTGGCGCATGAGTTTATGCATTTGATTTCGTTTAACCAGAAAGAACGAATTATGGGCGTAAACGAAGACATTTGGTTAAATGAATTGCGCGCCGATTATACATCAACGCTTTTGGGTTACGACAATCCTTATGCGGGCAGTAATCTGGAAAAACGGGTTAAAACGTTTGTCGAGAATCCGTACGATTCGCTTACCGAATGGCGTGGAAAAAAAGATGATTATGGCGTTATTGCTGTGTTCGCCAATTATTTAGTTGATCATTACGGGGTTCAAATTCTTTCCGACTCATTAAAGATGAAAAGCGCGGGAATCACTTCGATTAACGAAGCCCTTGTAAAAAATGGATTTCTAACCGATTTCTCGCGGATATTTAGCGATTGGTCGGTAGCTGTTCTTATTAATGATTGCGCGGTTAATGCAAAATACTGCTTCACCAATCAGAGTTTATCGGGGTTAAGAGTAGCGCCCTCTTTAAGCTTCTTACCGTTAATCGGGAACAGTTCGCTAACGGTAACCAATGTAACAAAAAGCTGGGGCGGTAATTGGCAAAAAGTTGTTGGCGGTAGCGGCGCCTTAAGGTTTGAGTTTAGCAGTTTGAAGGGCTTGGACTATCGAGTACCATATATTATTCAGTCATTGAACGGAAGTTATTCGGTAAACTTTTTGAATCTTGATTCTGCGCAGAAAGGGGAGATTGACATTAATGATTTTAATAAGAATAATCGCGCCCTAATCATCATCCCGATCTTGCAATCCAAGATTACCGGCTTTGGCGCGGGGGAACCGACTTATCCCTATACGGTAACCTTTTCTATTACCGATTCCGTTACCGAGAGCGTTCCCAATCGAGAGGCAGAAACAGCGAAAGCGCTAATGATCCAAATTACCCAACTTAAAGCAGAGATTGCTAAATTGCAGTTACAATTAATTATGATTTCTGGAAACTCAACGCTATCGTGCCAAAAAATCAGCGCCGATTTAATGTTTGGAATGAAGAATAATACCCAAGTCCGTTGTTTGCAGGAATTCTTAAAAATTCAGGGGGC
The DNA here is from genome assembly GCA_043798775.1 of bacterium. Classification (GTDB taxonomy): domain Bacteria; phylum Patescibacteriota; class Minisyncoccia; order Minisyncoccales; family GWA2-46-15; genus CAZUEG01. The sequence goes on from JAZDOL010000004.1 coordinate 4,632, forward strand.
TGGTATTTATCCGGAAGGAGTGATTAGTGGTAATTTCTTGTCATTGACTAAAAAAGCCGTAATCCGTTTTCAAGAGAAACACCGTTTGGAGATCCTTGTCCCGATCGGTTTAGATATTGGAACTGGTTATGTCGGACAAAGAACAATCCAGGTTATCAATAGATTAATCGGTCAGTAAAAAGGAAGGCGACGCCTTCTTTTTTATTCATATTGACAAACCTTTCTGCTGGAAGATAATGAAATAATGTTTTTAAAGAGAGAGAATAATTTTTGAATTCAACAACTTAAGAGCAAACTTATATTATAAACAAGTTAACTCAAAAAATGAAAAAACAACACATCTTTTTAAGCGCCGGTATTATTCTTTCAATACTTGGCGCCTATTTGTTTCAGCCATTTGATACCACCGCTAGCGTAACCGAAAGAACTCCGGCTACAGAAATAATTACCTCTGGCCAAAAAATTAAAGCCGCGAGTGGCTATACTCCTTTATTTGGTTTTGGTTTGACTCAAGATGCCGGCGAAAAGCTAACCACAATTACTTTACAACTTGTCGGCGCTGTTAGTACGGCCAGCCCTTCCGATATCGACGGCCTGGCGATTTTTATCGACAACGGTTCGAGCGATGATATTCTAGACGGAACAGATACCAAAGTGGGAGAAGTTCTTGCGGGGAGTATTAATGTCAATTCGCCGACGACGATTGCTATTGCCGGCGGAGCGGATATACCGGCTCCTACTGGTGATTACGATTTTATTGTCGCGGTTAAAACCAGCGCCACTATTTCCAATGGCGAAACAGTCAGTTTTGGAGTGGCCGGCGGCACTAATACTTACACCTTAAGCGTGGGCGCGGTCGGCGCTACCGCCCTAACTGCGGCTAACACCTTAACGGCCGACACCCAAAACCCAACCCCAACGAATGGCGGGCCGCAGAACGGCCAGATCAGCGCGCCAGTTCAGGCAATGGTTGACGAATCCTTCAACGAAAATCTAGCGACGGCAACAGTCACTACGGCAACCGTGTCTTTGAAAGCCAATAGTCCCAATACCGCCATTGGCGCTCCAAGCGGTTCGAATCTTTGCGCTACCGTTTCCTTAAGCGGCGGTCAAAGGATTGTTTGCGATCATAGCGCTTTGACCATCAATACCTGGTACACTTTCACGATTACCACCGGCGTTACCGATGTGGCGGGCAATGCCTTGGCGGCTAATTTTATCAGTGTTTGGCAAACCGGAAGCTTCGGTGGCGGCGCCGAATTCAATCCGCCGCCGTTTATCAGGGGAACTCTTCCTACTGCCGGCGGTCAATTGGCGACCAATGGCAAAATCACGATTAATTTTTCCACTTCGTCAATGAAAACTTCCGGCGAAGGATCAATTTTAGATATCAATAATATCCAGCTTTTTCTGACTTCTTCGGGCGGTCCGGTCGGCAATAATCTGTTCACCAATTCTACCGGCTGGAGCTGGAGCGCCGGAACTAAAAATTTGAGAATTACTCCGCCAACATTAACCGCCGGTTTATCCTACCGCTTAATAGTTAAAGCGGATAATAATCCCAATCCCGGGGACTCCAGTTGTGGTGGCGCCAGCGAACCGGCTTGCGTGATGAGTACCGATAATATGGCAATGATGCCTAATCGTGATTTTATCATTGATTTCACCGCCGTTGTCGCTGACAACACCGCTCCCAGCGTAGTCGGTAGTTTCCCCGATAACGCCGCTACGAGCGTTGATAGAGCGATAGACGATATCAATATCTCCTTCAGCGAAGGGCTCGATCCGGCTACCGTTAGTTCGTCGACAGTCAAAATTTATTGCGAAGACACTGATAATAATTTAAGTAATGGCTGTAATGGCGTTGGTTCGACGATTAATATTGGCACTGACCCGCTTTTGTCCGGAATCTCGGTGGTTCTTGATCCTGATGGTCGGGTTATTCACATCTCGCCCAACCAGATTTTGCCGGCTTCAAGCAAGTTATTAGTTCAGGTAGGTAACGCCATCGCCGACTTGGTTGGTAACACCACAGCCGGGGGAGCCAATGTGTCTCTAAGAAGCTTTACCACCGGCGTTAATATCAATGGCGTCGCTAGCGATTCTACCAGCCCGACAGTGCTTTTTGCTAATGCGGATAATTTCGGCATTTTTATCACTTTATCCGAGGCGGTGAAGTTTGGGGCGATTGCCAATACCAGCGAAAGCACTAGCGACGGCGTTAACGATGTTAATAATCTTTCCAATTGGACAATTGAAAATTCTTCCGATGGTTCTAACTGGATGCAAATGCCTTTAAGTGGCAAAAGAACCAAATACGACTCTTATAACCGGACATTGGTTATTGACGGCTTGGCAATGCCGCCGAATCAACAATTCAAGGCGACCGCTTCCACCAGCATTCAGGACTTATCGGGCAACGGGATGAGTTCCGACTCAAGAATCGCCCAAGGCACGGTTAAAAGCTCTTTTGAAACCGGAGGGATGATGCAACCCGGGGCAACAATGGGTCCGGTTAATTTCTTTAATATGGGAGTCAGCCCGATTGCCGTTTCTCCTAAATCGCCGATGGCCGGCGCCACCACCCGTTATCGGGTTGAGTTTAAAACCACAACTGCGGTTCCCTTGGGTGGTAAAATCACTTTAACTTTTCCGTCAGGGTTTTCTTTTGATAATAACTGCGCTACCTTGCCGACCGACACTTTTGAAAATAGCGACATTAACGGTCAGGCCCCGGGAACAGTTGCTTTCACCTCAATTGCCTGCAATTCTGTTTCCAGAATGGTTACTTTGACTTTGTCGGGTGTTGGCACTAACGCCGGCGATATGGTTAGGTTTGAATTTCAAGGGGTGGTTAATTCTACCGTACCCAAGGATTTTTCCACTTCCGGATATACGGTTGACATTAAGACCTACAACAGTTCCAATACTCTAATCGAGTCGATGTCCTCGATGCCGTTTTTTATCAGCGTCAGTGGCTTAAGAATAGTTTCCGGAACGGTTTTCAAAGATAATGGCGCGGGCGCCGGCATTGCCGCTAATGGCATCAAAGACGGTTCCGAGCCTGGTATTGACAATATCAGAGTTTGTATGGGCGGGCCGGCAATCGGTTTTCAGTGCCAGGATACTTCCGGCGGCGGTGCTTATTCTTTTCCTCAATTAAGCGACGGCTTTTACCACTTAGAACTGCCGCCGATTTCTTCGGGCGCTTATACCGCCAGTTCAATGTCCAGAGATATCAATATTTCCGGCTCTAATGTTACAGAAAACTTTGGTTTACAGGAAGCAAGCGCCAACTTTATTCTGACGGTAGCGGTTACCGGCGCGGGCTTAAGCGGCACCAAACTTGATGTTTTTGCTTTTTCTTCTTCCGGATCAATGAATATGAATTCCGGCGGCGGTCCTGGCGCCGGTAGTTCCGTGGTTAGGGAGTGCACGATTGGCGTTAACTGCGACAATGTTCAATTGCCCTTAACTCAAGGCCGCTGGCAAGTCGGTCTTGGTCCTTGGATGCCCAAAGATCCGGGCGCTCCGTCTTCCGTTCCTGATTTCAGTTTTATGCCACCCAGACCGGAAGAAGTGTCGGTGACTGCTTCCGGAGTTCAAAGCACCTGCAATAGTGTTTCTAAAAAACTCTGCTTCACCTTGAGCGCTTCTTCTAATCAGATTAAGGGCAAGGTGGTTGACGCTTCTGGCAGCGCTATTCCTAATGTTTTTGTTATGACAAGGCCGGCCTTTCTTAATGAGTCCAGCGGTCCGGCGACGGCCGGTGTCTCTCAAACCGACTCTAATGGCAATTTTAGCGCTAAAGTAGTTAATGGCACCTATCTGGTTGAGGCCTCAATGCCGGGAATGCCGCCCTCAAACGGAATTGAATGTACGGTTAAGGACAATAATTCTTCAGGCGATAATAATACGACTGCCGATGTCTATTGCGCCGGGGTTTTGATGGTTAATGATGTCTCTGGGTTCACTTCTTCGTCTTTAACCTTAGCCGGTGTCACCAACAACGACTTGGTGATAAGAATTGCCAAAGGCAGCACTTCTGTTAGCGGTCAGGTTCTAGACGATTCCAGTAATCCGATTGCTTTCGCCCATGTTCAGGGAATGGAGGTTAACGATTCGGGGGCTCCGGCTGGCGGTTGGCGGGACGCGCCGACAGACAGTTCCGGAAATTACACTTTGTATGTTTCCGGTGGCGCTTCCGGTTCGCCAAAAAAATGGAAGCTTAGCGCCTTTGCTCCCGGTTTTGGCGAGTTATCCAGCTTGACGGTGTCGGTGACTGAAAACGATACCCTTACCGGTAAAAATCTTCAAGCCACTTCTTCCGATTTTGGCACGATTACCGGTTCGGTTACCCAAAACAGTGTGGCGGTTTCCGGCGCTTTTATCAACATTCATGGCGTTAATGGCGGCAATGGCACCGTTACTGGCGCCGACGGCTCATATTCCCTAAAAGCCAGAGCCGGTTCCGGTTATACGATTGAGGGTTTTGTCCCCGGTCAGGGCCCGACTACTTCTTTAACCGGGATAACCGTTACTGCCAGTTCTACTTTGTCCGGTAAAAATTTGACAATTGCCCAGCCGGGAACAATTGTTGTTTATGTTTGCCAGCTAACAAATACCGGCGCCGCGCCATCGGCCATTAACGGTTGCGCCAGTCGCAAAATAACGACTGCTTTCGTTGACGCTAGAGGTGCTGATGGCCGCGGCAATGGCACTGGTTCAAATACAACTCAAGGCAAATATGAAATAATTGTTTCGGCAGGCACTTATACTGTCAGAGCCAGCAATCAGTCCGTTGGCCAAGTTGGCTCCCAGTCATCGGTAATAGTGACTGGCGGAGATACGGTCTATGTTAACATTTTACCGCCCGCGCTTTATTCGGTCTCCGGAACGATAACATCATTATCATCGTCATGTATCGAGGGGACGGCTGTCTTTCTGTCGGCTTCGACTAACGGCCGAATGATGCTGGCTAAGGTTGACGCCAATGGCGCCTGGTCGGTTTCCAATGTTCCAGCCGGTAATTACAGCATTGGCGCCGGTAAGCCCGGTTGCGTTGATAGCGCTGGCAGTGGCAGTTTCGCCATTTCTAATGCTAATATCACCCAGGCCGATGATGCCGACTTAGCAAGAACTTTAGTTTTAGCAGACAGAACGATTACCGGACAGATTACCTTAAGCGGTTCCAATATCGCCTTTGATACGATGGTTATGGCTACTTCTTCAACCGGCATTAAGGCAATTGGGCAAGTTGATACTACCCAGTCGTCCGGAAACAATTATACTTTAAATATCACCAGCGATATCTGGACAATTCAAGCCCGCTCTGACGGTTATCAATCTTCAACTTCCTCGGTTAATGCTACCAGTGGTTCAGCGATCCAGAATATAACCTTAAGCGCTATTAGCGGCTATACCAGAAAAGAGCCTCAACCGTTTACCGTCAAACCTTCGCAGGGAGGAATGGTTAAGAACCCGGAAATTTCCGACGATTTTGAATTGAACATCCCAGCCGGGGTCTTGGGCACTTCTTCTAACGACGGTTCGGTTTCAACTAAAGAGACAACAGCGGTGGCGAATACTTCTGACCAGCAGGTTATTGGTGGCAAGGGAATTGAGATTACGCCAAAAGACGCTTCCGGCCAGCCAATAACCACGGTTTCTTCTTCCAGCGGTTCGTCGGCGACAATCACCGTGCCTTATACCGAAAGCGATATCCCGGCCGGTTATAATGAAGGACAAATTGTTTTAGCCAGCTGGTCTGACGAAAAAGGTCAGTGGGACCCCTTGTCAACAACCTGCGATACCGTCAATAATAAATGCACCGCTACCGTTAGCCACTTTTCCACCTTTGCGACAATTGTGGCGACCGGCGGGGGAGCGCCGTCAACACCGAGCGGATTATCGGCAACCGTCGCCGGCAGTTCGCAGATTAATCTTTCTTGGACTGCCGTTTCAGGGGCTACCAGTTATGATGTTTACCGTAGCGATAGTTTAAACGGCGCTTATCCTCGCTTAGGCGACGAACCGACGGTCGGCGTTGTTACTTCTTATTCTAATACTGGATTAAGCGCGGGAACAACCTATTATTATCAGGTCTCCGCATTAAATGATTCCGGGGAGTCGGCTGCTTCTTCGGCGGTGTCCGCTACTACTCAAGCGTATTCTGGCGGCGGGGGGACTAGTTTTGTCAATCCTCCCCCGACAAATCCGGTGGAAGAAAAAAAAGAAGAAACGGTGAAAGAGAAAGTCAAAGAAGAGGCAAAGATAATTTCATTGGAAAAACCGATTGGCCAGAGGACAAAAGCGGAAATAGAAGCCAAGATTGCGGAAATTATTGCCCTAATAAACGAGCTCAAGACCAAACTTGCCGCTCTTCAGTCACAAGAAACCAATATTGTTAGCGGCTATAAAATCAAGGCAGGGCTGGAATTTGGTCAGACATCCGAGGATGTCAGGCAATTGCAGATTTTTCTTAAATCTCAAGGAACAGATATTTATCCGGACGGTTTGGTGACTGGTTATTTTGGTCCAAAAACCAAAAACGCGGTTATCTATTTTCAAGAGAAGTATCAGGACGAAATCTTGAAACCGTTTGATTTAAAGAAAGGCAACGGCTATGTCGGCATCAAAACGGCAGGGGTTATCAGCCGCTTGTTGACAAATCCGTAAAATCTGCTATTATGTGGTTGTGAGTGCACAGTAATGAGTGTACTTTGGTAAGAAAAAAGAAGCAGGAGACCTCCCTCGAGCGAGGTCTCTTGTTTTGTTTCGGACCATTTATTATTGAGGATGTAAAAATTAGTAATGTTGTTTATGTTTTCGAAAAAAGCGCTCGGCAATATGGTTTCTGGGTCGCTCGTTTCGCCCAGCGCGCGAAACTCGCTCACGCCGGGCATCTAAAGCGCTCACTCTTTTCGTCAACCTTCGGTTGACGAAAAACCATGCCCGTTCGCGGCCCGGAGTGTCCCAGAAACCAATTACCTCGCTTAAAAGACAAACAACATTTAGTTAATCAAATATCGTCTCATAAACATTGTCTAAAATACCCTTATTGGTATAATAAATGCGAGCCGGGGGCTAGCGCTCACATTTCTTACCATATGGAGTCACACTCCCCCGGCTCATTTTAATATTTAATATGCGTTTCTATCAAATGAGAAGCAAGAATATCGCCGAGTTTATTAAGGCGTTCCCGAGCATTCAGGAAAATATCCCGTTAAAAAATCACACCGGGTATCGCATCGGCGGGTCGGCGCGTTTTTTTCTTGTTGCTAAAAAACCAGAGGATATAATAACGGCGATTACGATTGCTCAAAAAAATAAAATAAACTTTGAAGTTATCGGCGGCGGATATAATTTATTGGTTAGCGATAAGGGATACGACGGCTTGGCGATCAAGATGCAAATAACAGACTATCGGGTAACTGAAAACAAGGGGGGCTGTGAAATTAATTGTGGGAGCGGTACCTGCCTATCAACTATCGTGAAAGAAACAACAGAAAGAGGGCTTACTGGCTTTGAGTGGGCGAGCGGAATTCCAGGAACGATCGGTGGCTCTATTTATGGCAACGCCGCGGCGTTTAGGGGAACGATGGCCGATTGCGTTTCCGATGTAACGGTGTTTGACTCTAAAGCGCTTAGGGTAGATTCATTATGCGAACAAAATGATTTTTGCTTCAAGTATCGCTCAAGTCGATTTAAGAAAAACAAGAATTTAATAATTTTATCGGCAACGTTAAAATTTAAATACGGCGATAAGGAAAAAATCAAAGACGAAGTAAGACATCATTTAGAATATCGTAAAAAGAATCATCCGTTAGAATATCCATCGGCGGGCAGTGTTTTCAAAAATTTTGAAATTAATTCAAAAAAGAATATTAAAATCGCGGACACCTTCTTTAGAACCAATCCGAAATTCGATTTCTTTAAGGGAAAAGGATTTATTCCGGCGGGAATGGTAATCGAATCCTGCGGGTTAAGGGGGAAGCAAATCGGGGGAGCGCAAATATCAGAAAAACACGCTAATTTTATTGTGAATAAACACGACGCATCCGCCAATGATATTTTGGCGCTGATAAGAATTGTTAAAACACAGGCATTAAAAAAAGCCGGTATTTTAGTGAACGAAGAAATTCAATATTTAGGTTTTAAAAAATCATAACAAAAGTTGTTAAATAGAAATAATATAATTTTTATAAAAAATATAAGAATTATATTGGCAAAAAGAAGTAAAATGACAAGAGTAATGCGATTGATCGGGCAACTTATTGTTAAAATAGTTTTCCACACTTGACAATATTTCCCATAATGAAAAAATGAATCAACAAACAATTGATAGTAGGTCGGCTATCAATATTAAAAAATAATATTGTCCAAAATTATTGAAGAAGAAGACCATTGAACGATTCATAATATTGGACAACAGCATTAAAATGCCAGGCAAAAAAAAAGCAAAGAAAGCACCAGCAAAAAAGAAGTAGTTTCTTACCCCCCGAACATTCTTTATCAACACGCTTGATATCGATCGGGGGGTTTCTTATTCTGCTTTTTTTATAGCAACTATTCACGAGAACCAACGGTTCTCTTTTTTTTGAGGCGTTCTGTACAGCTAATCTTTTTTACGTTAATCTGGAGAATATGTCGTTTATAAGTACAGTATTTGGCAACAATAACGAGCGGTATATTAAGAGTTTAATCCCGCTAATAAGTAAAATCGGCGAATCTGAAAATTCGCTGGTTTCTCTAACGGATCTTGAGCTTAAAGAAAGGAGGGAAAAGTTAAAAGAACGGTTAACCAACGGCGAAGATTTAGACAATATTTTAGTTGAAGCGTTTGCCTTGGTTAGAGAAGCGGCAAAAAGAACGCTTAATCAACGACCATTTGATACCCAGATGATTGCCGGTGTTGTTTTACATCAAGGAAAGATTACCGAAATGAAAACCGGAGAAGGTAAAACATTGGCGGCAACAATGCCATTGTTTTTGAATGCGTTATCCGGTAATGGATGTTATCTTGTCACCGTTAATGATTATCTGGCAAAAAGAGATATGGTATGGATGGGGCAGATTTTTAATGCCTTAGGATTAACGGTTAGTTGTATCGTTCACGACGCATCGTATTTGTATGACGCGGATTATCAAACCCAGACATTGCCCAGTGGCGTCGAGATGTCGTCCGATCAGGAAAGAGATAAAGTTGGGGGATTCAAAGTTATCAATAGCTACCTGCGGCCGGTTAACAGAAAGGATGCGTATTTGGCGGATATTACTTATGGCACGAATAGCGAATTCGGATTTGATTACCTGAAAGATAATATGGTTTACGATTTGAACGATCAAAACCAGCGTGGTTTTAATTATGCGATTATTGATGAGGTAGATTCGATTTTAATTGATGAGGCGCGCACTCCCTTGATTATTTCCGCGCCCGATACCGAGTCGTCAAAGTGGTATCACGAATTCAGCCGGGTTATCCCGAAGCTGATAAAAGATGAAGATTATGAAATTGATGAAAAAATGCGGGCGGCAACCCTTACCGAGGTGGGAATCGATAAGATTGAAAAATTGATGGGAATGGAAAATATCTACGAAGAGCGGGGAATGAAATTTTTACATTATATGGAACAGTCGCTTAAGGCAGAGACCTTATTTAGAAAAGATAAAGAATATGTCGTTAAAAATGGGGAGATTGTTATTGTTGATGATTTTACCGGAAGATTGCTTTACGGGCGCAGATATTCCGGTGGTCTCCATCAGGCGATTGAAGCGAAAGAAGGAGTCCGGGTTCAAGAAGAGTCGCTAACCTTGGCCTCGGTAACATTTCAGAATTTTTTCAGAATGTTTAGCAAATTGGCGGGAATGACGGGGACAGCGACAACATCCGCCGAAGAATTCGATAAGGTGTATCATTTGGAGGTGGTAACGATTCCCACCAATAAGCCGATGATTCGTCGCGATATGGCGGATAAGATATATAAAAATGAGGCAGGGAAATTTCGCGCTGTTGTTTTGGAAATAAAAGCGCGGCATGAGAAGGGGCAACCCCTATTGGTTGGGACAACATCAATCGAAAAGAATGAGACGTTGAGTCAATTATTAAGTCGTGAAGGCGTAAGCCATCAACTATTAAATGCCAAAAATAACGAAAAAGAAGGAGAAATCATCGCTCAAGCGGGCCGGTTTGGCGCGGTTACGGTGGCAACAAATATGGCCGGCCGCGGGGTGGACATTATCTTAGGAGGCAATCCGCCGGACAAAGAAGATGCCGATAAGGTATTACAGGCGGGAGGTCTTCATGTTATTGGCACCGAACGCCACGAAGCCCGAAGAATTGACAATCAATTGCGGGGCCGCTCCGGCCGTCAGGGCGACGCGGGATCGAGTCAGTTTTTCATCTCTATGGAAGATGAGTTAATGCGCCGTTTTCAAGGCGACCGCTTGAAATCGATGATGGAGAAGTTTAAGATTCCTGACGACGAGGCGATTGAAATGAAAATGATTTCTAATGCTTTAGAAGACGCGCAGGCAAAGGTGGAAGGAGCGAATTTTGACGCTCGGAAAAATTTGTTGGAGTACGACGATGTGATGAATAAACATCGGCAAACATTTTATGGCAAAAGACGAGAGATAATCGAATCGGCTACCAATGGGTTGGGATTACGCGACAAAATCATCGCGATGATCGAAAAAGCGGGATACCAGAAAGATGAATACGAGAAAAAAGAAACAGAGGTCGGTCCTGATAATATGCGCCAGCTGGACCGGATTGTTTGCGTCAGAGTAATGGACCTTTTGTGGTTGGAACATTTGGAAAATATGGAACATCTGATGGATTCGGTACGGCTTAGAGCGTATGGCCAGAAAGATCCGCTCGTGGAATATAAAACCGAGGGGCATCAGTTATTTCAAAAAATGATGGAAACATTGGAAAAAGAAATCGTTGAGGCGATTTTGAAATTCAAAGCCCAGCCAACAGTTATCGAAAAAAATCAGACACCGCAAGGAGTATCGATTCACGAAAAAGAACCCGGCCGCAACGATCCTTGCCCATGCAAAGCGACTAAAGCAGATGGGTCGCCTGTTAAGTACAAGCATTGCCACGGCAAGAACCGATAGATTATCGATAACTCGAGCGAAGTCCTTCCGTAGTCCTGAGCGAAATCGAAGGGCGAAGGAGGACGGCTCGGGAAAAAAGTATAAGAGATGTCACGGGAGTTAGTTACAAATAGTCATTGGGTAGGTTTTTCAAGATACTCGCCCCGCGAAGCTTTAGCGAAGTGGGGGAGCGAAAAAAGCAGATGGGTCGCCTGTTAAGTATAAGAACTGTCACGGCAAAAACCGTTGATTTATTGATAACCTAAGCGGAGTCCTTCCGTAGTCCTGAGCGAAATCGAAGGACGAAGGAGGATGGCAGTGGTAAGAAATACAAACGCTGTCATGGTATATAAATTATCAACAACAAAATTTAAAAGTACCGATAGTTCAAATCCCAGCGAGATTTGACTATCTATATTCTCGTTCCGCCAGTCACCCTGCGGGTGACACCATGCTGGCGGAACTGCGAAGATTACTTTTAAATTTGTTGTTTAACATCATATAGCTTAACTACGGAATGCCGCCAAAAATAACTCATCTTCTAGATCGCATTGAAAAATATAGGAAGTGCCACGGGGCATAGGACTATAGAATATGGAAAATTGTATCTTCTGTAAAATTGTAAAAGGGGAACTAGAAGCTAAAAAAGTTCACGAAAATGAATCAGTATTGGCTTTTATTCCCAAAGAGCAGGTTAGTAAGGGTCACACGTTAGTTATACCTAAGGAGCATTACGAAAATATCTTCGATATTCCTGAAAAGTTACTAGAACAAATCATGATGATATCTCAAGAGTTATCGCAAAGATACAAAACGGAATTTGGCGCAACAGGAGTCAATATACTCCATGCAAGCGGAAAGGATGCACAGCAGAGCGTGTTTCACTTCCACATGCATGTGATCCCACGTTATCTAAATGACGGTTTGGACTTATGGATCAAAGCGGGTATAGAAAAAGAGTAGATCCCTGCCAACGCGCGAATCCTTGACTAGTAGCCATATTCATATATAATTTAGATAGTTGAGTAACTAAATTATATGATAATATTAAGAACAGTTCAGCCATTAATTGAAAACGCCTTATTCAAAGGTAAAGTTGTGGTCATCTATGGGGCGCGACAGGTCGGGAAAACAACCTTGGTTAAGGAAATCCAAAAAAAACAAACCGGCAAAACGGTGTATTTAAATTGCGACGAACCAGATATTCGTCAAGCGTTGATTAATAAGACATCGACCGAATTAAAATCATTTTTAGGTGATAACCAATTAATAATTTTAGACGAGGCCCAACGAGTAAAGAATATTGGGTTAACCTTAAAACTTATTGTAGATAATTATCCGGAAATCCAAATTATTGCCACCGGGTCTTCGTCGTTTGATTTATCCAATGAAATTGTTGAGCCGCTCACCGGACGAAAAACGGAATTTTATCTTTATCCGCTTTCTTTGGGAGAATTAAAAACCATTTATTCAGAAATAGAAATCGATCGTCTTTTGGAAAGCCGAATGATATTCGGAATGTATCCAGAAATCGTTTCTGAAAGCGACATATCGGTGGGCGAAAAATTGAAAAATTTAGCCAAGAGCTATGCCTACAAAGATATTTTACAGTATCAAAACATAAAGAATCCCGAAGTGCTGGAGAAATTATTACAAGCGTTAGCGTTACAAATCGGCAATGAGGTTTCTTATAATGAATTGGCGTCGCTTGTTGGTGTTAATAAGGTTACGATTGCCAATTACATCCAAATTCTTGAAAAGGCATTTGTAATTTTTCGATTAGCGCCATTTAGTCGCAATTTGAGAAACGAATTGAGAAAGACCCGCAAAATCTATTTTTTTGATAATGGTATTAGAAATGCGTTGATTAATAACTTGAATCCTTTAAATTTGCGGTCGGATACCGGAGCGTTGTGGGAAAATTTTATGATCAGCGAGAGAATGAAGCGCAACAACAATTCCGGACGGGACGCCAATCTGTATTTTTGGCGCACATTTGAGCGGCAAGAAATTGATTGTATCGAAGAATACCAAGCCACCTTGTCGGGTTTTGAATTTAAGTGGGGAAAGAGTAAAGCTAAGGTGCCGGTGGCATTTTTGCGCGCTTATCCCAAAACTGTCGTTGAAACGATGAATAAAGAGAATTATAAAAAATTCGTCGGTTTATAAATCTTTTCCGTATAACAAGACAAAGAAGGACGGTAGTGGTAAAAAATATAAGAAGTGTCATGGGGCGTAGGAGCTGACAAAAAATCCGTTTCCGTCCGATTATAGGACAGAAAACAAGGAGCAAACCCAGTCGAAAGACTGGGTTTTTTGATATACGAAAACCCCGTCGCCCGCAAGAAGACATTGCTTGTCTTAAAAGGTCGACGGGGGCGAAACCCTCCGAAAACAACTAATAATAATTTACAGGAATTGACAAAGCAACATGACAAAAAAAGTCAGAGAGCCAGAAGAAGCGAAGCCAGAAACAGAGAAGCCCTATTGCACGAAATGAAACGAAGGGCAACGTCAGAATGCCAAAAGTCAGAAGTGCGATTGCTCATGCGACGGAGCAAATCACGGGTCTGATTTGTCAAAGCAAAAACTTCCATGACTCAAGAACAAAAAATTCACGCAGTCCAGAACGTGAAAAAAACAATCTCAATCACCGCAACTGCACTGGTCTTCCTGGTGATGATGGATCTGATGATCCTTTTCACCTCGATGGCACAGATAGCGGTGGAAGGAAAAACGGGATACTGGAATCCGTTCTGGAAAGCTCAAGCACGGGCAGTGGTCATACTGCTCGCAAAAGCCGATGGAATAGATTTAATCAATAAATAAAAAAAAGCTCCCCGAAGGGAGCGGAGAGAAATTGATCCAACAACTCAATTATATCAGAAGCTCCTCAGGCGAGTCAATAGAAAAGATATGAACAATCAACAGACAGCAGTAAAAGCAAAGACCGAAGTGAAGGATAGCTTCTTCACTCCGATCGGAAACACGAAGCCTTACTTCAAAGCCGCATTCGAGGGTTTCGCAGGTGCAGGCAAAACCTACACCGCAGCGCTGGTCGCAGTCGGTCTGCACCAACGCATCAAATCGAAGAAGCCAGTGATCATCTTCGATACAGAAAAGTCGGCAAAGTTCCTCAAGCCCCTCTTCGCCGAGAACGGCATCGAGGTTCTGGTCAGGGAGTCGAAATCGCTCGGCGACCTGAAGATTACCATGCAGAAGATGCGGAATGAAGGAATCGCCGACATTCTGATCATCGATTCAATCAGCCATGTCTGGGAAGGATTCCTGAAAGCATACGCCGAGAAAGTTCACCGCACCTCGCTCCAGTTCCAGGACTGGGGAATCATCAAGCCGACCTGGAAGGCAGAATACAGCGATCCGTTCGTGAACGATCCTTATCACATCATCATGTGCGGGCGTGCGGGATACGAATACGACTTCGAGAAGAATGAAGACACGGGCAAGCGGGAGCTGATCAAGACAGGCGTGAAAATGAAGGTCGAAGGCGAGACCGCTTATGAGCCAGACATACTGGTTCTTATGAACCGCTTTGAAGAAGTGATCGGCAGAGACAAAAAGGTGTGGCGTGAAGCGACCATTATCAAAGACCGATCCACAATTATTGACGGCAAGACCTTCCAAAATCCGACCTACGCAAACTTCGCCCCGTCAATCGAAGCGATGCTCAGTAACCCGATTCCGAAAGGCACTGTGGTCATGCCTGAATCAGATACAGGACTTCTCTTCCGAACCGAAGAAGAAAAAGCAGGCTGGCGAAGGGAGCGTGACAAGTGGCTGGAAGAACTGGACGGGCTTCTTGTCCGCATAGCTCCAGGAGCAGTCGGCAAAGACAAACAGCTCAAGCTCGACCTTCTCGACAGGGTATTCGGGACGACATCGCAGACAGCGATCGCCGAGATGCGTCCAGAGCAGATTGCTGACGGCTACAAAAAGCTGGGTCTTGAAGCCGTAGCAATGGGACTCGCAGAAATTGTCGAGCTCCCAGACGGCAGAAGACGCCTCGTCTCAAAGCTTCCTCCCAACGGCAATGGGAACGGAAACGGGAATGGCAACGGAAACGCTAATGGCAGCACTGAAAAAAAAGAAACGCCTGCACCCGCTGAAGCAAAAAAAGCAGGCAAGAAAAAATAGCCACTGAGTGGCTCTGCCATTGACTCTGCCCTCATCGCAATGGCGTGAGGGCAGAGATGAGTGGCAAGAGCCGAGCAGAAAGCATTCTCAATGAGGGTGTTTTCGTTTCAAAACAAAAATTATTATAAAAATTTATGCCAGAAAAAATTTCATCAATCATCCCGAACACGACTCAGATTCCGCACATCATTATTCGGGAGTGGATGCCCAGACTCAAAGACGTCGAGCTTCGGGTTCTTCTTGTAGTGACAGACCAAACTCTGGGCTGGATTGAAGACCCTGTGACGGGACGAAGAAAAGAAAGGGACTGGATCAGTCAATGGCAACTGGCTCAGCGGATATCACGGCGGTCTAAAAAGGGCAAGCAGAGGGAAGGAATGAGGGCAGTTTCCTCTGCCATGAAAAATCTGATTGACGTTCACCAGATAATCCAGGCACTCGATGAGCAGGGCAACATACTCGACACGCCGAAAAAGAGGCAAATGAATTTCGGGAAAATCTACTACCGCCTGAGCCTGCATCCGCCTCAGCCGACCCTCTTCGACAAGGTAAAAGCCCGCCGTATGCAAAATTTGCATACGCAAGAAATGCACACTACAAAAGAAACCCTTTTACAAAATTTAGCTAAAGCAAGCGAGCTTGATTCAAATAAAAATAAAAATGGGGGAAAACATGTGGACAAACCCAGAGACCCGAATAAGCCGAAGCTCCCGACAAACGCACTGATGCGGTCATTCAGTCAATACTGCAAGGAACTCAGAAAGACGAAGCCGATATTCGTCCGCTTCAAAGACGGCAATTTGATAAAGCATGCTCTGAAGCACGTGACAGAATTCCAGCTCGAAATGCTTTTCATCTGGTTTTGCGGGAGAAGACAAACATGCAACCGATGATCGGATCGGCTCTCTGCAAAGAAGTCGTCGCCGATTTTATAGACACCAGCCACAGGCAATACGGATTCTACGGCGGGCTCGAACAGCTGGCGAGAAAATACACGCCGAAGACCGAATCAGAAATCAAAACAGAAGCCTCTTCAATGATTGAGGCACTGGCGAAATTAAAAGCATCATTCGGAATGCCGTTCAGCCACCAGGAAAGAGCAGCGATAGCAGAAGAAACCGCAATGACTGAGCGGGCAATAACATGAAGATTCACCCAGACCGCTTCCGTAAAGGTCGACCCCTCTTCGACCTTTATAAAAAAACAATTGAGGGGAGCGGAAGCGGTTCTGGGGAGTCGAAATAGAATCTGTCTGAAGTCGACAGGCGGAAGAAGAAAAATAAATTAAGCAAAACACGATATGCAATCACAAGACAAAGAAGTGTTAGAAACGATCCTCAAAGCGATCGTCACCCAGCCTGAAAAGGTAGAGGTGAAAAGGACAACCGACGAGATGGGAGTCCTTCTTTCAGTGAAGCTCGGCGAAGACGATGCAGGAATTGTAATCGGCAAAGCGGGAAGGGGCATCCAAGCCATCCGCACTGTCATGAATTCCGTCGGCAGACGAAGCCAAGCAAGAGTGAACGTCAAGCTCGATGTGCCTGACCGCCCACCAAGCGGAGATCGCCCAGATCGTCCAGCAAGAAGGGGTCTCGACGACATCTTATAAAAGCAATCGGCGGAAAGAGCTTATTCGCTACGGGGCGGGACAAATCAACAAAACCCGTTTCAAAAAACAGCCATGAACCGAACCCAAAAGGGAAAATTATTCGAGAAGAAAGCACAGGACATCCTCGCCCAAAAAGGATACTGGATCGAGAAAGCGCGGCGCATGCGATTCCAGGCACAAGACCTTTTCGGGTGCTGGGACTTGATGGCTGTAAACAGAAAAGAGATTCGCTTCATTCAGGTCAGCTCAGAGCCGTTCGGCTCAAGGTCGAGGGCTGACAAAGAGCATATGCTCGCATTCCCGAAACCGCCTCATTCCTCAAAAGAATACTGGCGGTGGAATCAGAAGAAAAAAGAATTTGAAACCGCAACCATATGAAAACAAAAATCGAAACATTAGAGACCCTGCATGACTACACGCTCGAAGACATCGTGAGGGGAGAAATAAAAGTCAGAGTCCACGACGGCAAAAAAGACACTGACATCCTCGACGGCTTCCAAAAAAAGGGAGCGATGGGATTCATGGACGTGACCAAGAAAGACTACATCGAGGAGCAGGAGAAAGAGACCGCACGGCTGAAGGGAGTGCTTCAGACCATAGATAAATTAATCGAAGAAGAAAATGGCATACGAAACCAATCCGAAAAAAAATCCTGAAGCCCGCAGAAAGAACAGAGGCAAGCTGATCGGGGGCGTTTTTATTCCTGCCGATCTCTTAGCCGAAGCCCAGAAAAGAAGGATCGGGCTCATGCAGAAAGAAGCAGTCCACCAGGCATTCAGCAGGCTTCCGTTCTGGATGAGAATCTGGTGGAGATTAAAATTTTGGATCACAAACTTATGGAAAAAATCGCAATCAAAATAGCGGACTTAAAGTTCGCAAATTATAATCCGCGGGAGATCACCAAAGACGACATCGTCGCCCTTAAAAAATCGATAGAGAGATTCGGGCTGAGAGGCATCATCACAGTCAACCAGCGTAAAGGCAGAGAAGGAATAATCGTCGGCGGGAACATGACTGTCATGACCTTAAAAGAAATGGGCTGGGAAGCAATTCCCGAAAAGAGCGTGGACTTTGTCGACCTCTCGGAAAAAGAAGAAAAGGCATTGAGCCTC
>JAZDOL010000012.1:0-24887 GCA_043798775.1 bacterium
GATGTGTGAATCGTCCATTGAAATGGTCATACAGCTTCAATGATAACGGTTCACACCTTTTTTTCGCAACAAGCTTATTCATGCTCATCTTGCGATAGAAACACTCTTTATTTCATGCTCATGTTGTATTGTACAAGACTCTATCTATTCAATGGGCTAAAAATGGTTTATGATTGTAATAAACAATGATTTTGAGTTTTTTATTTATGTTCTATAACTAATAAGGCAATATATGACTCGAACAATAAACGCCGAAATAGTAAATTATATTGGCAAGGAAGTTACTGTTTGTGGATGGGTAGATGCCGTTCGTCCCCACGGCAAGGTAATATTCATTAATTTACGCGATCGTAGCGGAATTATTCAGATCGTTTTTACTCCCGATAAGGCGTCTTTCGCTAATGTCCAAGAGTTGCGCCCGGAGTGGGTAGTGGCAATTACCGGACTTGTAAAAAAGAGACTAGAAGGAATGATTAACGATAAGATTTTAACTGGTACGGTTGAAATCGACGGAAGTTCAATTGTAATTTATAGCCAGGCACAAACCCTACCATTTTCCATTAACGATGATGGATATGGAATAAACGAAGAAAAACGCCTCACTTATCGCTATTTAGATTTACGACGGGAACGCTTAAAAAATAATTTAATCATTCGTCAAAAAGTTCTTTGGATGATTAGAAATTATCTGATTAATTTGGGATTTATCGAAATTGAAACACCAATCATTACGAAATCTACTCCCGAAGGAGCGCGCGACTACGTGGTTCCGTCCCGCCTCATAAATGGCTCATTTTTTGCCTTGCCACAAAGCCCGCAACAATATAAACAATTACTGATGGTTGCCGGAATAGAAAAATATTTTCAAGTTTCCAGGTGTTTTAGAGACGAATAACCACGGTCCGATCGGCAACCGGAATTTACCCAACTTGATATAGAAATGTCGTTTGTTGAGAGGGAAGATATTATGACAATTATTGAAACACTTTATATCGAGTTAGTTAAAACAATATTTCCCGATAAACAAATCCAGACAATTCCTTTTCCTCGTTTGAAGTATCAGGATGTTATTAAAGAATATGGAACCGATCGTCCTGATACAAGAGCGAATAAAAACGATCCGAACTTACTAGCATTTTGCTGGGTGATTGATTTTCCATTTTTCGAAAAAGATAAGGTGGGTGAGTGGACTTTTACTCATAATCCATTCTCTGCTCCCAAATCGGAACATATGGAATGGCTTATGGATAAGAAAAACATTGGCGATATTTTAACGACCCAATACGATATTGTTTGTAATGGTTTTGAGGTTGGTGGTGGCAGTATTAGAAACCATAACTCCGAAGCGTTAAAAAATGTATTGGAAATTATCGGTCTTTCTGAAGAGCGAATTGATAACGGATTTAGGCATATGCTTGAAGCGTTCTCGTATGGCGCTCCACCTCACGGCGGAATTGCCCTGGGAATCGAAAGATTCTTAGCAATTGTTAGAAACGAACCCAGTATTCGCGAGGTGATTGCTTTCCCTAAAACCGGCGACGCCAGAGACCCAATGATGCAAAGCCCTTCAAAGATTACTGCCGGTCAACTAGAAGAACTAGGAATAACCGTTACGGAAAAAAAGAAAAGTTAAGCCAAATATATTGTCAGCCATGACTATTCGCGCGCGTTCTATATCAATAGTTGCGATTATAATGATTTCTTGCGGTTTTTTGATAGCAACAAATAGCAAATCAGCCAATCTTAGATTATTGAACAACCAGACATCGATACCACTGTCGGCAAAGAACAATTTACCGAATAACCAGACAACTTCTTATGAGTTAGAAAGAGTCGAGAACTATTACGAGCCGACGATTTCTGCCAGCGGAGCAATTGCTGTCTATATTGACGAAACAAATAAAGTTAGCCAGGTACTTTTCGAAAAAAATGCTGACAGAAAACTTCCAATTGCCAGCATAACAAAATTAATGACGGCATTGATTGTTTTAGACAACTACTCGATAGACACAAAGATTACAATAACTCAAAAAGCGACAAGCCAGAAAGACAACAATGGTAAACTAAAGGCCAAAGAAGAGTTTACTATTGGAGATCTTCTTTACCCAATGCTTGTTGAATCTGACAATGGCGTGGCATACGTTCTTGCCGAGAAAGACGGCGCCGATTTATTCATCAAAAAAATGAATGATCGCGCGAAAGACATCGGTCTTAATTCAACAATATTTTTTAACCCCACAGGGCTTGATCCGGATAATTCAAAGAAAATAATCAACCAGTCAACAGCGCGGGATATATACCTGTTAACAACTTATCTCTTAGATAAGCCGTTAATCTGGGAGGTCTTAAAAACATCGCGGATTAATTTTTATTCATCGGGAAATGTGTTTCATCATGAAATTATTTCTACTAATGAATTTTTAGAAAATCGCCCTGTTTTATGGAAAGACCGCGTTATTGGAGGTAAAACCGGATGGACAATAGAAGCCAACGGATGCCTGATGCTTGTCGTCAACACGCAAAGTGGCCAAGGAAAAATAATTGCTGTCATCCTCGGCGCCGATGATCGGTTTAAAGAAATGGAAAAATTAATAGATTGGGTTTTTAGTAATTACCGGTAATATAATTTGTCATGGAAAATATTATTTTTTCTCAAAGTATAATCAAGATATTCTTTCTGGGAGCGTTTTCTTTTGCGGTTGCAATTCTAATAACTCCTGTTCTAACAAAATATTTTTATAAATATAAGTTATGGCGAAAAACAGTTAGAACAGAGTCAATCGACGGTAAGGGAGTCCCTATCTTTCAAAAACTACACGCCGAAGGAGAAATCAAAACGCCTCGTTTCGGCGGGATGTTGATTTGGATTCCTACAATTATTACCGCCGGCGTTTTTTTTCTTTTGTCCTATACCGATATATCCTGGCTTAAGAAGATGAATTTTCTTAGCCGTTCACAGACATGGTTGCCGATTTTTACCCTGGTTACTGCCTCGCTTCTGGGGCTGGCAGACGATTTTCTTCAGGTTTTTCAAAAAGGTACTCATAAAGACAAGGGATTATCTGTTAAACACCGTCTTCTATTAGTTATCGTTATCGGATTAATCGGCGCCTATTGGTTTAATATCAAACTCGGATGGGAAACTATTAATATTCCAGGGATCGGCGATATTGGAATCGGCTGGTTATATATCCCGCTATTTGTAATCACAATGCTTGCTGTTTACAGCGGTGGGGTAATTGACGGAATTGACGGCTTATCTGGAGGTATTTTCGGATCAATTTTTTCGGCTTTCGGAATTATTGCATTGTGGCGCGGACAAGTTGATTTGGCAGCTTTTTGTGTGGTAATTGTCGGATCAATTTTGGCGTTTTTGTGGTTTAATATCCCTCCGGCAAGATTTTACATGGGGGAAAGCGGGATTTTAGGATTATGCGCCAGTTTGGCGGTTGTTGCTTTTTTATCGGACTCGGTGCTGGTTTTACCGATTATCGCATTTCCTCTCGTTGTCGAGTCATTATCGGTAATCATCCAACTTACCAGCAAAAAGTTTTTCCATAGAAAAGTGTTTCTGGCGGCGCCAATTCACCACCACTTTGAGGCATTGGGGTGGCCATCATATAAAGTAACAATGCGTTTTTGGGTAATTGGCGTTGTTATGGCTTTTATTGGAGTGGCAGTCCGTCTATTGGGATAATTTATGAAAAAACAAATTTTTGGAAAAAACGGCTTGTCCCCGTCTTATCTCCGGATAAAGCATCCGGTGTTTCACTATGACCGGTTCGCGTATACGGTAACTAAGAAGGGACTGGAAATTGTCTATTATTTTCGAACCGAGCCAAATTTTAATTTTATATCAAAGATTATTATTGGCGGGACAAAGAATAGTCGGATTAAAAAGATTGGAAAAAATAATATCAATATTCTTGTTTTTCATTTAGGGCTGGTTGAGATGTTGAATTACTGGAAAGCAACATGCTCGCCAGACATTCAAATCCACTGCGGACATCTTGATAAAAAACAAAAATCGTGGTGGAAAAACTTGATTAGCAATGGAATGGGACAATATTTTTTCACCAACTCAATTGATTTTACCAAAAACGGCTTTATTTCCATAAAGACCGATCACCCTGGCCATAAAACTAATCAAAAAAAAATAACGGTTAACGACGGTAGGGTATTGGTTCCGATTGGCGGAGGAAAGGACTCTTCTGTCACCATAGAACTGTTACGACGAAATAAAGAATGGAATATTACCAGCTTTGTTTTAGAAGGCAACCCCGCCTCAAAGGTTATTCTTAAAAATACAAAGATTAACAGGGCAATTGTTTGCCAAAGAAAAATCGATCCATTACTACTTGAGCTTAATAATAAGGGTTATTTAAATGGCCATGTGCCGTTTTCCGCTTTTCTCGCTTTTTTGACTTATTTATCGGCAACGCTAACGGGAATTAAATATATCGTTTTTTCTAACGAACGAAGCGCCAATGAGGGAAATGTTAAATATCTAAAGCATCAAATCAACCACCAATGGTCAAAAACATATACTTTTGAAAATCGTTTCCGTGGCTATATTAACGATTATCTCTTTCCAAAAATCATTTATTTCAGCTTACTTCGGCCACTTTATGAACTGCAAATTGCCAGAATTTTTTCTCGCTTTCCTAAATATTTTTCTTCTTTCGTAAGCTGTAATAGCCAGTCAAAAATGAAGCTCCCCGATCCGATAGCTCACCTCGCTGGAGCTTTGGCGAATAGGTGGTGTGGTAGTTGTCCCAAGTGCTTATTTACATACACGATTCTCTACCCGTATATCGAAAATAGGGAGATCGTTAAAATTTTTGGAAAAGATTTGTTTAAAGACCAAAACCTGTTGTCGATAATGGACGAACTTATTAATCCTAAACTAACCAAGCCATTTGAATGCGTTGGCACCAAAATAGAGGCGCGGGTTGCATTTTACCTTTGCTTAAAAAAGATGTGTGGGGACTTGCCGATATTGTTAAGTATTTTTAAAAGACGTTATCTAAAAAAATATCCCCATATCGATACAGAAACCAAACGATTGATTAATTCGTGGGATAACAATAATAATCTTCCCAAGCAATTTATTAAATTAATAAATTAATAAGCAATCATACAAGTATAACTTAAAAAAATAATGCTTGAGGAGTTTGATAAGAAAAATATATTGATTCTCGGATTGGCGCGAGAGGGGATTGATACCCTTAATTTTCTGTTTAAATTGTACCCAAAACGGTCTTTTGGAGTCAGTGACCAGCTATCGCTGGATAAACTTGACATCAATGCCAGAAAACTTATTAAAAAGCGTCAAAGTCAGCTTGTATTATTTCTGGGTGACAAATATCTTCACTCTATTAATAAATACGACACAGTCATCAAGTCACCGGGAATTCCGTTGGCAAATATTGCCCGTTTTTTGAAACCAAAACAGACCGTAACCTCGCAGATGAAGATTTTTTTTGATCATTGTCCCGGCAAAATCATCGGAATAACCGGAACTAAGGGGAAAAGCACAACTACCAGTTTAATTTACGCGATTTTAAAAGAGGGGGGGGTTCGTGTCCGTATTCTGGGCAATATCGGTAAACCCGTTCTTTCTTCACTGTTAACCGCAACCCCCAACGACACCTATGTGTGCGAATTGTCTTGTCACCAATTATCGGATATTAAAAAAAGCCCGCACATCGCTATTTTTTTAAACATATTTCCTGAACACCTGGATTACTATGGAACTTACGAAAAATACCAGAAGGCTAAAACTAATATTTGCCGATATCAAAATAAGAACGATCATTTGATTTACAATCCGGCTAATTTAATCGTTAAACGCCTGATAAAATATTCTTCGGCAACTAAGATACCGATAAGTCCGCAGAATGTTAATAAATTCACCAACCAAAACGATATTCCTCTAAAAGGGATTTTTAATCTGTACAATATTGACGCCGCCATAAAAGTAGGGGAGCTATGTGGTGTTAACCCGACAGCAATAAAAAAAGCAATCAAGAATTTTAAGCCTCTACCTCATCGTTTAGAATTTGTTGGCAAATACAAAGGGATTGATTTTTACAATGATTCGCTGGCAACAGTTCCCGAAGCAACGATATCCGCGATTGACGTTTTCGACCCCAAGATTGGCACTCTGATTACTGGCGGGTTTGATCGCGGGGTGTCGTATAACGCTCTTGCGAAACGGATTATTGATAGCCAGATCAAGAACATTGCCTTCTTCTCCACGACTGGAAAGATAATCTGGGATCAAATACGCAAGCTAAATCATAAACATCAAAAATTCAATATTCTTTTTACAGATAGCATGAAAGAGGCCGTTTCGTTCGGTTACCAAAATACCGAAACCAAGACGATCTGCCTAATGTCTTGCGCTTCCGCCAGTTTTAATCTATTCAAGGATTATCAAGCGCGCGGAAATGCTTTCAAAAAATATGTTAAAAAAATTACATCATCCTGATTACGTCCTGTTAATAATCCTTGTTATTCTCTCTGCTTTTGGGACTTTGATTCTTGCCAGCGTTTCCGCGCCGTTGTCTTATGATATTTACGGAGTGACTGATTTTTACCTGAAACATCAAATGATTTTCGGATTGATTCCCGGTTTAGTCTTAGGATTAATTGCTTATTTCGTTAATTTGGAATGGATCCGGAAAAATTCGTTTTATCCGTTTATTGCCATATTATTTCTTATGGCCGCCGTTTTCTTGCCGGTAATTGGCCACTCCTCGGGTGGCGCTAGTCGGTGGTTAAAGTTGGGAACTTATACGTTTCAACCGGCGGAATTTTTGAAATTGTTATTTATTATTTACCTGTCGGGAATTCTTGCCAATATTAAAGAAAAATATATTTCTAAGAATAAAAAGGACAACGATAAAAAAACACTGATTGTTTTTCTTGCCATCGTTTCTCTGGCCGGACTATTGTTACTTGCCCAAAAAGACTTGAGTACTCTTCTTGTGGTTACGGCTGTCGCCGCGGCTATCTATTTTTATTCGGGGGCCCCGATTAAATATCTGTTGTTTTTTGCCATGGGGGCAATAATTCTCCTGTCGATATTGGTCTTTATTGAACCGTATCGAATGTCCCGTATTTTTACCCTATTCACCGATGTCGATATAACCGACGAAGGATATCAGGTTAATCAAGCGCTTATCAGTATTGGATCTGGCGGATTAGGCGGAGTCGGGCTGGGAATGAGTTATCAAAGGTTTGGTTTTGTGCCGGCCGCGATATCTGATGCTATTTTTCCCATCCTCGCCGAAGAAACCGGCCTCATCGGATCGATTACCTTAATCTGCCTGTTCTTGGCATTTTCCCTAAGAGGGTTTAGAATTATAAGAACAACACCCGAATATTTCTCCCAATATCTTGCGCTGGGAATTACCATTTGGATTGTCTTTCAGGGATTAATTAATATTGCCTCGATGGTTAAGATTATGCCTATTCTAGGAATTCCACTCCCTTTCGTGAGTTATGGCGGTTCGGCTCTAATTAACGAAATGATCGCTGTAGGATTATTGCTTAACATATCCAAAAAATCTATAAACACATGAAAATACTTTTTACTGGCGGAGGAACCGGAGGTCATATTTTACCGATTTTAGCAATCGTCAGAGAGATTAGGTATATTTACTCGCAAAAAGATATATTAGAAATATACTACGTTGGCCCCAGAGATCCATTCGTACAGTTATTATCCGAAGAAGGAGTAATTGTAAGAAATATTCTTGCGGGAAAAATTCGACGGTATTTCGATCCAATAAGTATATTGCAAAACGTTTTTGATGTATTTGTTAAAATACCCATTGGCCTGATTCAAGCATTGTTCCAAGTATTTATCATCGCTCCCGATGTAATATTTTCTAAAGGTGGTTATGGATCGGTACCGGTAACGGTAAGCGGATGGATAATGCAAGTCCCGATATTTATGCACGAATCTGACGTGTCGCCGGGAATGGCAAATCGGTGGCTTGGTCAGTTTGCCAAAGAAATTTTCGTATCTTTTCCGATAAGGGACATGGAATTCTTTCCCACCCAAAGAATGATTTCTGTCGGTAATCCAATTCGACATGAAATCATAAACGGCTCAGAGAACGAAGCCAAGAAAATATTTGGCTTGGTGGGGGATAGACCATTATTATTAATTATTGGTGGCTCGCAGGGGGCGCGGAAAATAAACGAAACGATTCTTGATGTAGTTGACGAAATGTTAATGAATTTTGAAATTATCCATCAAACAGGCAACGATAACTTTAATCAGGTATCTCGTGAAGCCAGGGTGGTGATTGTTGACGCAAACAAAAAATATTATCACCCATATCCATTTTTAGATGAGACGCAAATGGCAAATGCCTACAAGGCGGCAACAATTATTGTTGGACGATCTGGATCGGGGACGATTTTTGAAATTGCTGCTAATGGAAAACCCAGTGTTTTGATACCGCTGCCAGGCGCGGCGCAAAACCATCAGGCCAAAAACGCTTATTCTTATTCAAAGTGGCGGGGAGCGATAGTCATCGAACAGGATAATCTCTCGCCACATTTCTTTTTAGAAAAACTAAAGGCGTTGGCTTTTACTCCGGGCAAGCTTGAATATATGGGAAAACAAGCTAAAGAATTTTCCCGACCGCAGGCAGCGCGGATTATTGCCGAGTACTTATTGGCATATCTTCGTTGACAAACCGCGAAACGTGTGAAATGTTAAAACATTAGGATTAAGATTATTTATGGAATCAAATATCCAACCCAAAGACACAGATAGCAACAAGGTGCGAGTGAGAATTGCTCCCTCGCCGACGGGATTATTGCATTTTGGAAACGCGAGATCCGCGCTTTTTAACTATCTTTTCTCCCGCCAAAATCAGGGAGCTTTCATTCTTCGGATTGAGGATACCGACATCGAAAGATCAAAACCAGAATTTGAAAAAGATATTATCGATAACCTTAAATGGTTAGGAATTGATTGGGACGAAGGGCCGGACATCGACGGTCCGCACGGGCCATACCGCCAAAGCGAAAAAATCGTTGCGTACCGAAGGTATCTTGAGCAATTAATTAACGAAGATAAGGCATATTACTGTTTCTGTAACGAAGAAGAATTGGAGGCGCAAAGACAGTACCAGATATCCAGCGGATTAGCCCCGCGTTACGACGGCAAATGCGGGCAAATAGCAAAAGATGAAGCGGAAGAAAGAATCAAAAGCGGAGAAAAGGCAGTCATTCGCTTTCGAGTCCCACCCAAAAAAATAAAATTTGACGATTTGATTCGTGGCGGTGTAGAGTTTGACGCATCTCTATTTGGCGATTTAGTAATTGCGAAAAATCTTAATTCGCCACTTTATAACTTTGCCGTGGTTATTGATGACTATGAAATGAAGATCACCCATGTAATCCGTGGCGAAGATCATCTCTCAAACACGCCGAAACAAATTTTAATTCAGGAAGCGTTGGATTTTCCCAAGGTTATTTATGCTCACATGGCGCTAATTCTTGCCCCCGATCGGACAAAAATGAGCAAGCGATTTGGGGCAACATCGGTAGAAGCATACCGCGAAGACGGCTATCTTCCCGAGGCTTTTATTAATTTCATGGCCTTTTTGGGATGGAATCCGGGTAACGATCGGGAAATATACACCATTCCGTCGTTAATAAAAGATTTCTCAATAGAACACTGCCACAAAGCAGGAGCAGTTTTCAATATTAAAAAACTTGATTCATTAAATGGATTTTATATCCGGCAAAAGTCTCTTGATAAATTGGTGGAGCTTTGTATTCCTTTTTGGATTAAAGCCGGACTGATTAATGAGCCGGAATCCGATAAAAAACCGGAAACAGCAGATAATGTTTTGGTCTTACAAACTGGAGAGAAACCGGAATTTATTGTTAAAGAAACAAATGCCTCAATCTCGTGGGACACTTTAGAAAAAATCGTCGCTATTTACCAAGAGCGAATGAAAAAACTCTCGGAGATTCCCGAATTAAGTGGTATGTTTTTTAAAGACAAATTAACTTACGAAAAAGATTTATTAAAATGGCAAAACGACGACGATGACAGTACAAAAAAAGCTCTTATATATCTTGTTAAAATTCTTTCTCAAGTGGAAGATGATAGTTGGTCTAAAGATGGCCTGGAAAAAATCCTGATTAACGAAGCCGCCAGTTTTAGCGAAATAGGGGATAGAGGCCATTTGTTATGGCCGTTAAGGGTAGCCGTAAGCGGTAAAAAAGCATCAGCCGCGCCGTTTGAAATTGCGGCAATACTGGGAAAAGAAATGACGATAAAACGTTTAAACGAAGCAATTTTACTATTTGACAAGTAATGATAAATGTTTTCTAAACACAAAAAGTGGGGGATACCTCTTTTTTTAATAATTCTGTTTTTTGGGATCTTTTTTTATACGTCTCACGGGGACAATCTGATACAAGCTTCGACCACGTCAGAGGAGCCGATAAAAATTCCAGAAAGTTCGGATGATTTTAAAAATGCCGGTAATAATTTTATGACAGCATTTCCCGAGGGACTGAATAATGCATGGAAAGAAGCATTGAGCTTCTGGGGTAAGGCAGGCGATCGGTTGAAAGAATTCTGGGACCAGACCGTCAGCGGACGGATAGGACGACTGATTGATTGGTTCAACGCGTTAATCGGCAAGGAGAAGGCAATTCGTGAGCCGATCATAAAAGAGGATTTTGAGAAAGAAAAAACGGAAATGAAAGACAGTATTAATAAGGACCTGCCACCGATTACAAAATCGGTATGGGATAAATTAAGAGAACTGTTTTCGCGGTAAAAATCATGTTCGCTCGGGGGTAGGCCGTAGGTTATGAGTGGTTAACGAATAACCAAAGGTCCTGAGCGAGCGAAGCGAGTCGAAGGAGGAGTGCTTGACAGGCATTTTGTGCTTGATATTATAGATATATATTAGTGAGTATAATAACCCTTACACTCATAATAAATATGAGGAATAAACCCCTCTCGCTTATTGAACACATTCCCGCCTTCCTTGAGCATTGTCGAAATATAAGCATCGGCTTGACATTAAGCATCGGCTTGACATTAAGCATCGGCTTAATAGTAGGACTTTCAGAAAAAACACTGGAAAACTATCGGCATTATTTAATAGTTATATTATTGATTCCCGACGGACACACAATCATCGAATTTATTACTAATGCTAACTAAAACCATGCTACCACAGCTCGACGACTTTTTATTGAATTTAAAAGTAAATAATCTCTCTCCGGAAACAATCTATAGCTACGAAAGAGACCTTAAAGTATTCCAGGACTTTTTGAACAATATAAAAATACAATTTTCTGAAATAGATAAAAAGGTAATTCTAAATTACAAGGCCTATTTAATTTCTCGCGATCGCAAAACATCAAAAAATCAACCTACAACAAAAAGATTGGTTAGTTTCTCGATTAATCGTATGCTTTCCACTATTCGATCTTATCTTAAATTTCTCATCGATATGGAATACGATACACCCGTTTCTCCAAGTGAGATTAAGTTAGTCAAGACAGAAAAAAAACATGCTCGCGTTTCCGATTTGAACGATATTATTAAGTTAATCGAGTCGCCAAGCGAATTTGAGCCAAATAAGATAGTTGCCTTGCGAAATAGAGCGTTGCTTGAGGTGATTTTTTCAACAGGCATGAGAATATCCGAGTTGCTTAGTTTAAAAAAGGAGCAGATAGACAAGACGGGTCGGATATTTATTCGTGGCAAGGGTAGGAAAGAAAGATTTGTTTATCTGACGCCAAGAGCCCAGTTTTATATTAAAGAATATATAGATAAAAAAGGCATTGATGACTCGGTCTACCTTTTTATCCCGACTAGAGGAAGAAATGTTCACCAAAAAGATAAAAAAATATCATCCAATTATCTTGAAATGAAAGTAAAAAAGTATCGTGAGTTATTAGGATTAAATGTACCGGTATCTCCCCATACCCTACGACACGCTTTCGCCACATATTTGGCGGAAAACGGCGCGAATCCGGCAGCGATTCAAATATTATTAGGCCATGAATCACTGGATACTACCACCAGATATGTCCACGCTTCTGATCAATACGCGGAAAAAACTCACCGACAATTCCATCCCCTTAAAGACCAATAACTGAACAGTAAAACGGTAGCTTCCCTGCTCGTTGGAATATCTGTAATAAATGTCGCACAATAATAGTTGTGTTAAAAAAATTTTAGGCCGGGACTTTTTGTACTGTATTGAGTCCCGGCCTCTTGAGAGGTTTCTTTTTGCACCTCCTTTTTGGCCCCGCAAGCGGGGCTATTTTGTTGAGCGGCCACCACGTGACCGTTATTTTCAACATATCAGACCACCGCTTCGTGTCAATAGCAAAAACCAAAAACCGGCCCTAATCGCCGGCGGTAAAAGACTTTCGATTAACTATTCTTTGTTCTTAATAATCTAGCTTTACGCCAAGCTTATCGGCTATTAAGTGAAACCACTTCTCGTGCCGGTCTACCTTGTGCGAAAGCATTACCATCTCCTGAAAGTAAGAACCCGACTCGCTTCGCTTTCAGAACCTTGATTTTTCGCTTCGCTCAAAATTAAGTGTCGGCCTTCTTGGCATAAGCATCGACTGCCGACAACAAGTCGCTGACATCTGATTTGTCAGCTTTTAGGGCCAATGTCTCGTTAACAACAAAAAATTTATCATCAATAGCGGTAAACTTGCTATCAAGATACTCAATCAGTTCTGAAAATCTTTTGTCGTCTTTTTTATCCTCCATATACGCTTATTATATATCCAGGAAATACCTTGTCAAACTTGCGTTAACTAGACAATTTTGGACTATAAACGATCTAAAATAATATTAAGCTATTTCTAAAACATCGTTGATAAACTCTATCTTTCTCCGGTAATACTCTCTGACGGTAAGAGCATTACCCGATTCTTTCAGTTGCTCGTATTCTTTTAAAGTTTCTGGGTGTGTTTTTAGGTATTGCTCAAACTTAACCCCGTTTAGCCAGCCGGAACAATTTTTATCTTTGAATCATCGGAAAGATGATTAATCCATTTTTCCTGGCTGGAAGTAAGCATTAATAGTTATTAATTAGTATCCCGCGAAGTCTGACCCCGCGGGAAATCTCCCGATAACCGTTATCGTTACATAGATATTTATTTTTTGGGGGGACTTTTCTTAAGTCTATTGATAGTTTGATTTTCGGTTCGATTATGCTTCAGTATCGCCTCCATCGGACAAAGGCCATCCAAACATTTATGCGGAAAATAATTCCAGGCGTCGTTAATAATCTCAAATATCCTATTTAATTCTTTAATGCTTTGCCCCCTATCAAATACTTGGATAATCTTCGTCAGTTCGTTATCATTTTTTTCACGGTAAATAATATCCCTTATCTGCCCTAATGTGAGGGGGTTGTTGATTTCTTTTAATATATTAGAAAGTTTTTTTTCTATTTCGTTTCGTTTTCTTAAAATTTCTTTTACCTTTAACGAGTTGCTTTTATTTTTAGCGCCAATAATTTTTCTTTCATCTTCTTCGCTTACGACTGATATCGGAAGGCCGTTTAGGCGCGCTTCCTCTCTTATTTCCCCTGCTTCGTCTTTAGTTAAAGGTTTTTTAAAAGAATAACTCTCCAAAATAGAAATTCTGGATGATAGTTGTACCCTACGGTCCAATTTTTCTTTTCTCATTTCTTGCAGATCATTGGCAGAGCAACCCAAATAATCCTTTTCTATTTCTTTCATCATTTTAACGTTACTCAAAATGAACGGGTCTTTTGGGGCTAACGACTGGCCGCGCTCCAGCCATTCATTCCCTTCTTTAAAGTCAAAATAATGGAAGTAGCTCATTGCTAAATCTATATACGCTAAAGGATTCATCAAATCCAAACCTATTGCTTCTCTTAAGTCGTTTCTTCCCTCGTCTAATTGGCCCAGCATTACCTTAACCCAACCCAAACTCCTTAAGTTCTCCGTGTGTCGAGGTGATAATTGATTGGCCTTTTCAAGCGCTATTTTTGCCAAAAAAAATCGTCCGCATTTCATTCTGGCAATACCTAAAAGATAGTGTAAATAAGAATTTTCCGGCGTTTCCTTTATCTCTTCTTTTATGATAGTAACCGCTAAGGACGACTTTCCTTGGCGCATTAAGTTATCCGCTTGCATGATCTCTTCTTCCATAGCTTTAATTTTGTTTTTGGCGTGCTATTTGTTTTTAATTTTCATCAACGTATTCTTAACATCCCCTCTGTGATAGTGACATTAGTTAAGTAGTATTTTCCGTCTGAAGCTGGTAGTTTCAGTTCGTGACATTTTGTCACAACCTCGCTTCCTTCTTCTTTCAATCTTTGCTTTAATTTTCTCCAATAAGCGCCGGCATCGATACTGCCTGTTAACGCTCTAACCACATCAACCACCGAAAAATACCATAACTCTTTTTCATCGTCCCAAACCCGGCGGATTGTCTTGCCTTCGAATATGGCGACTGCTTTGTTTTTTGGTTGTCTAACCATATTGTTATTGTTGTTTATTATTAATAATTTATTAGTTATTTTTCCCCTTCCAAAATCATCTTTTTGACCGTGCTAAAAATTCACTATTTCCCACGAGAACCGTCCTCGATGCAGTTCCGTGGTCTTAATCAACGACAACGTAACGGAACCGTTCAAAGCGTTTGCCTTCCGGATAGTCGTTATGGCAAGTAAAGAAATCGGCGGAATTTTGGGCATCGGCAATGGAATATTGTGACGAATGGCAGGAATGCGCTTTTACCCGCCTTTCGACTGTATTGGTTACATCAATATGAACTAAATCAGGATGTTGGTAATAATCAACTAAAAGAAATTCCGCGCAGGTCCACGACTTGGCGTTGGCATCCTGAAAGTGTTCAGGGAAAAAGAGAATGTCGCGAGCATAGGGATAAGAGGCGTCAATAACTACCTGCCCGGTATGCCGGTGGTCACGGTGATTAAACCAATTAACGTCTTTATCAAAACGAACAATAATATCCTCCGGATTATGGGTAATAATTAAATCGGGCTGGAAAATCCGAATTTGCTTAGCAAGTTGCCCAACAATATCTAGGTTATTTTCTATCTTTCCATCCCCCATCCGCAGGTAAATGCTATCTTCCGGCTTAATGCCCAACATATTCATAGAACTTGCGTCCTCTCTTTCACGAATTTCCTGTAATTCCTCGGTGGTGATTTTTTTCTGCCGGGAACTCATCTCGCCGCTGGTCATTTTTATTGACCGTACCTTCTTCCCGTCGGCAATCAACCGCGCAACGGTTCCGCCACAATATAATTCCAGATCGTCGGGATGAGCAAAAACTACCAATATTTTATTCTTATTGGCGAATATCTTTTCGTATGAATCTTCAATTGAATCTTCGATTAGAGGTGCCATAGTTTATTTTATAAAATGTAACTTCGCTGATTATTTCCACTTTGCCGTCAATAGCTTTTAGTTTTGTGATTGTTTTAATGCTTAATTTTCTCATCATTTAAGAAAATCTATAAAATTATCTTTAGTTATCAATTGGTAACTGGAATTAAGATACTTAAGCCAACCATCCGGCGAGGTCTTCCTCTTTGACCATTTAAATTCATATCCACGCAACTTTCCACCTTCCTGTTCTATCAAATCAATCTCTGTTCCATCGTAAGTTCTCCAAAAGTATTGAGAGGCGTTTACAAGATTAACTCTTCGATATTTTAATCTTTCAAGAACTAAAAAATTTTCCCAAAGAGCTCCTAAGTCATTACGCAGCTCTATGTCATTAAAGTTATTGATTAGAGCATTTCTGATTCCTAGATCGTAAAAATATATTTTATTCTGCTTGGAAATAGTTTTTCTTTGATTAGTGTAATATGGCGGCAATCTGAAAATGACATAATTTTTTTCGAGCAAATCGATGTATCTTTCAACTGTTTTTATGTCCAGCTTGATAGTATTGCTTAATTCAGACAAAGACACTAAAGAACCTATCTGCAGGGCTAAGGCCGAAAGCAATTTACCAAGAACGGCAGGATTTCGTATTTGTTCAAGTTCAAGGATGTCCTTATAAAGATAACTTCCCGTAATATCTAAAAGAATCCTTTGCCTGTCCTTCCCGCTTTGCAAGTAAACTTCCGGATATGATCCGAAAATTAATAAATCCGCCAACGATTTCTCTATTTTCAAAGAATTCATATCCGGAAAAATCTCTCTTAACGAAAACCCAAACAATTCATAGACGAATTTTCTTCCAGTTAATGGTTCTTGAGTGTTGGATAATAAATTTAAACTTGATGAGCCAGTGACGATAATCTGTTTCTCTGTCTTGTAATTATCAACAAGAAGTTTAATTGTTTGTCCGATATCTGAAATTTTTTGCGCCTCATCAATAAAAACAAACTTATTTTTACCAATAAGCTGATTCAATTTTTCAAAATCCCTGTTCTCTAATTTAGATCTATCAGTTGGGTTATCGCCCAAGAATTCTATAACATCGCTATTTTCGTGGAGTAAAGATTTAATTAGGGTTGTTTTGCCGACTTGACGCGGGCCCACGATGATGATTGCCTTGCCTTTGAAATAGTCACCGGCAATTCCTGACATAATTTCCCGTTTAACTATTTTTGACATATTTTATGCTTAATTTAAGGATTATAATCCATATAATATGCCTAATTCGTGGACTTGTCAAGAGAGTAATGCTTATTTTTGTATCAAGCAAAAAAACTTATATTCTGCACACCATAGTGATTATGGTGCACAGAATGCGAAAAATCAAAAACGTTCAATTGTCTTTAATTATGTGTAATTTTGTGATTACATTCACCATTTTATGCCTAATTTTGTGATTGTCTGGTATATTTATCAATAGCGCGACGGATAATTAATTCAACTCTAAATACTTACCTTCGCTAATTATTTCCACTTTGCCGTCAACAACCTTCAGCGCTGACTGATCATCAAGGGCGTACAACTTTTTAGTAATGTCCTTTGACGCCCGCCTGATATTTTCCTCGATATTACGGGGAAACCATGTCGAGTTTAAGTGAGGCAAAAAATAGAAATCAACAAAACCCAACCCGTTCATCGGTTGTTCTTCTAAATCTTCCCCGTATATTATCTGCGATTGTTTTAATGCCAAGTCGGGAGCAACAACCATACTACCAGCACTTAATCCCACATACACTCTTGTTTTTAATAATTCCGGAAGAATTTTTGTCAGTCCCGATTTGTTCAACCATCGCATTAAATGATACGTATTACCGCCTTCGAAAAATAAAACGTCAGCCCTTTCCATTTGCGGACGCCATATCTCTTCGCCTACCGCCGAAATATCGGTGATTAAGATCTCTTTAAAATTTAATTTTTTAATATTGATTAAATCGTTAATAAACCAACCCTTGTCGTCTTTCTCCACATTTGAAGCAGTGGGAATAAAAGTCAGCACCGTGTCTTCCGGCCTTTTGCCGGTCAGCTCAACAAAGGCCCTAATAATTGATTTATTGGTAAACCCCGCAGATGTAAGAAGTAGTTTCATATGTTAGTTTCCAATCTGTTTTAGATAATAAGCGATATGTAAAAACGGTAAGCCAAAGTTTCTGTCTTGATATTTTACAGTATCAGCTACATGATAACCCTTTTTTGAAAAATATTTTTGCCACTCCTGATCGGTTTTATACGAATTCCAAAAAGCTTCAATCCGTAGGTTGCCCGAAGCGTCGGTAATTACGGTAAAAAATTTGCTGATCGGAGTTGTAAAAGATGTTTCAATTATCACTATTTCTTTTGCCACCCGAGCCGCTTCGGAAAATACCATATCCGGATCCGGAGTATAATGAAGAACCGTTAATAGTAATGCGGTATCAAAATGTTTATCAGAGAAAGGAAGCTTTTTGCCGTCATAAATAATCGGTTGTACAAGCCTTGGTCCATGGAAATCGGCAACATCAACGGGAGTAATATCCATTCCCTGCTTTTGTAGAAAATACGCAACATCTCCGGTACCCGATCCAATATCAATCAGCGAGTTTGAGTTTTTAATATAAGGCAAAATCCTACTGACAACAACTTCGGATCTTTTTCTTAATATCTTGCCTATTAATCTGTTAAGCATATCTTTTTCCAAATCCTCAAGGACGGTTCTATTAACCTTACTTTCAACTGATGTCTATTTCTTGGTTATCTTTATTAAGAATATGAATGGAAACTTCGCAAAAACAGAGTTTTTTAAACAATTCGGCCATCTCGGAAAGAGCGGGGGATATTGTTTCATTTCCCATTGGCGGTAATCCCTCAATGACAATAATAGCATTTTTCGTTTCTTCTGTTAGTTTGGTTCTGTCTGCTTCCCACCAGTTCCAGCGCCGGCATAACACGCCCAACTCATCTTTATAAATTACTTCGCCGGCTGATGGTGGTTCGTTTTCTTCTCCGCCCAACCTTGTGAAAGGTTCATCGCCCAAGGCAAAACCAAGAACGATATCACCTTTGGTTTTTTCAATATCCTCACCGCCAACAGTAACAACATATTTTAAAGAGATATAGTTGTATATATCAACCAGCTTGTTTATGTGCCTGATTTCGTTGCCTTTTAATACTTGCCTGACCAATGCCTCTGAAGAACAGCGAAAATCGTGCGGATCGGAACCGAATTTTTTATATGCCTGACGCCAGGGAATGATATTCGGATGCTCGGAAGGCGACGCAAATCCGGAAAACTCTTCGGTTACTTTTTTCTCAACGCTCCGCAATAAGCCGTTAATTTCAGGCGACTGTCCCCTAT
This sequence comes from bacterium, assembly GCA_043798775.1. Lineage (GTDB taxonomy): Bacteria > Patescibacteriota > Minisyncoccia > Minisyncoccales > GWA2-46-15 > CAZUEG01. The sequence continues at coordinate 18,809 of JAZDOL010000012.1, forward strand.
TGTCTATATTTTTGGCGATAATAAAACCAACGGTTAAACCGTCAAAGTTTTCAAATATCTCTTTTTGTATTATAAATTTCATATACTTATAGACCAGATCACTCGAGAACCGTCCTCGAGGACGGTTCTCGAGGTCCTTAATCAATAATAATACGGTTTCGAAAACCATTCTCGCAACATTTTGTCCATTTATATTTATAACTTACCACCCGGCTAAATTTTTTTCCAAATCGGAGGCTTAACCTCCGATAGAAATAACACTATTGAATAACTTTAAATACCCTTCAATTCTTTCCCGGTCTTCGTTTTCATTCTCTCCTTTAAAATATATCTCAATAAAGTCAATGCCAATCATTTCTATAATCTGATGCTTTTCGATATAAGCGTAAATAATCCTTAAATCTTTCTTTTTCAAGCTTCTACAGAAGAATCTGGCTTTAACAATACACAAGCAATCAGTTTTAGTAATAATGTTAAAATGCCTGCCGATTCCCAAAGGCGACTCGTTTAAAATCTTTTTGAATTCGATTAAATCGCTATCTAAAGATCTAAACTTCCTAAGCAGTTTTCTAAAATCTTTCTGGAATCCGCTCGTAAGTTAGACCTCGATTTCTTCGGTTTCTTCTTCGGATACTAATTCCATCTCCTGCCCACAACAAATCAGCGCTCCCCCGCCGACTTTAGTTACCATTACTTCATTTCCGCATACACTACAAAGATATTTTTCATTAACATTTTTTACAGACATACCTTTGATTGTTTAGCTATTAATGAATGATTATACAACAACCAGGAATAAAATCCTAAGCACTAAATACTAAACCCTAAACATTAATTTTCAATTACCAATGACCAATTCACAATAAATAACCAATTAATCAATTTACAAACACGTTTTTTGAAAATTTGAGCATTGTAAATTCATTGAAAATTGTAAATTGTAAATTGTAAATTTTAGCCATGCATTACTCCAGGTGATGCCTTGTTAGTATCCGGTAAAAGTCCGCGATTCTTTCGTCAATCAAGATATCGCTGGGAGACATTTTTCGGGTTAATACCAGACCGTCTAATGTCCGGCACCGGCTTAAGGCGACATATGTTTGTCCGTGGCTGAAAGGAGAACGAGAAAAGTCCAAACATACTTTATCCAGCGACATTCCCTGGCTCCGATGGACGGTTATCGCCCACGCCAGCCGTAACGGATATTGCTTAAGGGTGCCGATGATTTTTTCATTAAACCCGCCGCTATTTTCGTCGTATTCATAGATAATATTGTCCCACTTGCCGATATCGACATCAACAATGTCTTCCGTCTCGTCAACTTTAACGCGGATCATATCTTTATTAAGCTCTTCCACCCAGCCCAATGTGCCATTTACCCAGCGTCTTTTAAGGTCATTTTGGACAAATAATACCCTACTCCCCTTTTTTAAAGTCAATTCCAAGTTTACTGATAAATTTCTCCTGTCAACGGGAAAGTTTCCCTCAACCATCGCGTTATAAGTAAAGGTTGGCGATTTGATTACCGCCAGTTTTTTTTGATTAATATCGTCCGCCGTTTTATTAACAGTACAAAGAATAATATGGTCATCGGTAACTGGCTTATCAACAATCCGACTATTAATTAGGTCGAATGTGTTATCGTTTGGATCGCCAAGACGAACAAGGTTTAGAAAATCAATGAATTTTTTCTCGCTCTGGCGAAAAATTGTTTTTAACTCGATTACCCGGAAATTATTGAGGTTAAACGAATTGGCGCCAAAAAAGTATGGCGAATCGTATAATTGTTCGTAAATCATTTGTTCGTCGTAGGTAACAACCGGCGGTAATTGATATAAATCACCGACAAAAATCATTTGCGCTCCGCCAAACGGCAAATGCTCGTTACGGCCATTAAGGCGCATAAATTTATCAACGCCGTCTAGTAAATCAGCGCGCACCATTGATATCTCGTCAATCACAATACAGTCAATTTTTGCCATCACTCGGCTTTTCCATACTTTTTTAATCGCCCGCGGTTCAATGATTCGTGGCGGAAAACCAAAAAAAGAATGGATTGTTTGTCCGCGAACGTTTAGGGCGGCAATTCCCGTTGGCGCCAAAACAACCACATTTTTACGGCTGTGGTTTCTAAACTGCCGGACAAGCAATGTCTTGCCGGTTCCCGCCTTTCCGGTGATAAATAGATTGTCATTGGTATCTTCCAAAACCGACAAACACTTTTTGTGTTCGTCGGTTAGGATATACTCGTTTTGATCCTCCAGTTTTTCCAGTAATGACTTTTCTTCTTTAGGTTCTTTGGGCTTTTTCATCTTTGAGCAGTAATTCCGCTTCGTCGTATAACAATTGTAACTTCTTTTCGGGAGTCCTTGTTTTTCTTGCCAATTCAGTGATATTTGTTGACAAAACATCATGGACAAGCATTTTCCCGTCTTTAGCAAAGAAACCCGCCAGAAAGCTGTTTAATGACGGTAGAATGGTAATTGGATACAACTTCCTTCTCTCGATGACTGCCTCTAAGCTATTCTTTTCTGGATACCCCCACCCCAATAATTCTACGCCGACACAGCGGGCATAGTCAATCGTCTTATCGGTAAACTTGGCATTGGTTACCAATAAGCTTTTAATCTTTAAATCTTTAGGATATGACTTTTCCTTTAACGCCCTGGTGGAAATGTCCAAGAAGCGCGCATAGTTTGCCAAAGCGTCGTCGATATGAACTCGACCGCCAATATCATTCCGGTATTTGCACTCACCGACAAACAATACATTATCTTTTTGCGCCAAAAAATCTATTTCGTAATCGGTACAGCAGTGGCCGCCGACAAACTGATTCATCGCTACTTCGTAACCGCTCTTCTCCATAATTTCCCCGATAAACTTTTCGAAAGGAAAACCAGTGGGCCCTAATCTTCGAATTCCCGAACGCAAATTAAAACGCATCGCTGTTTGCGGATTCTCTTTGTTCAAGAATCGCTCGATACGAGAAGCAATCTCGGTTGTGCTAATCCCCGGATAGACATCCTTTCTTATTTCTTCGGCGATAATTCTCGCCATATGCCGCGGCGCTCCGGCGTGTTTAGCGGCGCGGAAGATCTTTGTATGTGAAAACCGCTCTTTTATACCTTGCGAATTGATAACGTACAGCATGATGATAAATTTACAATTTACAATTTACAATTTTCAATAAATTTTTAAATGTTTTAATTTTCAATTATTTCAAGTAACTAGTGTATTTGTGTTTGAAAATTGGTTAATTGGTCATTCATTGTAAATTGGTCATTGGTAATTGAAAATTCAAAGCAGATAGTCCCCTTCCACTTTGGCGGTTTTGGGCAATAGCCAGGGAATGTGATATCCAAAATAATATACTAATTTAGTGGCGATACTACTGGCGATTATCCGCGGACGGTAAGCCCAGCTTGCTTCACTGCGATACAGATCAAATTTAGGAAAGTGTTTTATAAGAATATTCGCCGCTTTCAAACCCCAGATCACTCCCCCGCCCGACCACGGTTTAATCATTCCGGCGCTGTCGCCACATAGAGTAATATATGGCGAATTTGGCAAACTAAATCCGAAGGGTATCGTTGCCGCCGACAATTTTTCTGACGCAATATGGTGGTCAGTTAAAAACTGGTTCAGCAAGCTGGCAGAATTTTTTGGACTACCGATAATTCCGTATTCCGTTTCTTGTCCTTTAGGAATTTTCCAAATGAATCCACCATCTTCTGTTGGCCATGTCTCCACAAGCGGCGAATTATCTTTTGACATTGTTAAAACCTGAATTCCCAATTTTAATACCGGCAACGGCAGGTTTAATTCTTTACGAATTCTTGAATTGGCGCCATCGGCGCCGATAATCCGATCGAACCCCTTAATATCAATTCCCTTTTCTTCATTAAAATAAACATTAGCCCCGCTTTTAAGCGCCATTTCATACATCATATTATCCAAAGCCGCGTGACTCATTGTCAAAAACGGTTTGGAAAAGTTTATGCGGATGGTTTTTTTGGGAAAATAAATAAACGCCGAGCTAATTCTGTTGGTAATAAGCTCTTCGCTTTCGGGAATTAATTCCAAAATACGGCTGGAAAATAAACCTGAACATGCCATCTTGCCAACCACGCTTCTTTTTTCGAATACCGATACTTCGTGGCCCTTTTCCGCTAAATTTTTAGCGATATATAAACCACAAATTCCGGCGCCGATAATCGCGACTTTCATAGTTAATTTACTATTCAATAATTAACGGCGGCGGATTATATAATCGACCACATATAAAACCTAACGCAAACATAAACGATAAAGACAATACGATAATCAATCCAACCATAACGACGGACTTATGCTCTTTAAGCCATATAGCGCAATTATTAATGATTGACTTTGTCGGTAATTTCATATAATATGCCATCATATCACGAATCATATTTTTCTTCTAAAACCATGTCTAAAACAAAATCGGGCGGATCTACAAAATTAGGAAGGGACTCTCGTCCACAATTCCTAGGCATTAAGCTTTATGCCGGTCAGAAAACAAGAGCGGGGGGAATCATTGTTCGCCAAAGAGGAGTAAAAATTGTTCCTGGATTAAATGTTCGGCGTGGATCAGACGACACTCTTTATGCCGCGAAAGATGGTTTAGTAACATACAAAACAACCCGCAAGATGCGCTACGACGGCTCCCGGAAAATTGTTAAAGTTGCCAGCGTCGAAACACCTAAAAAATAGAAACAGCACATCGCTTGGTAATATGGTTTCAGGGTCGCTCGTTTTACCCAGCGCGTAAAACTCACTCACGCCGGGAATCGCTCACTCTTTTTGGTCGAGTACGACTCGACCAAAAAACCATGCCCGTTCGCGACCCGGAGTGTCCCTAAAACCAATTACCTCGCTTAAAGAAATTCTATAAATATTACATGAAAAGGCCTCCGTTGCGGAGGCCTTTTTTAATAATTATTTGCACGGCAACCCCGTAGGTGCTGTAAGTTATACTACTTTCTTGCTGTCTTTATTGCGGCGGCGATAAATGCTTTGAAGAGCGGGTGTGGCGATAATGGCCGTGACTTTAGTTCCGGATGAAACTGGGTGCCGACAAAAAACGGATGGTTCGGCAGTTCGATAATTTCTACCAGATCCCTTTCCGGATTAACGCCACCAACAACCATTCCTGCTTTGCTTAGGCGCTCCCGATAGTCGTTGTTTAACTCATACCGGTGGCGATGGCGCTCGGTTATCTCCTCTTTTCCATAAGCCAAATAACTAATTGTTTTCGGCATTAATTTACACCGATAAGCGCCTAAGCGATTTGTTCCTCCGTAGTTCTTTTCTTTGATTAACACCTTTTGGTCGGGCATTACGTCGATTACCTTGTTCTTGCCATCGGGGTTGATTTCGGCGGATGTGGCGTCTTTTATTCCCAAAATATTTCGGGAATATTCGATTACCGCCACCTGTAGTCCCAAACATAATCCCAAAAACGGTATTTTATGAATACGGGCGTAATTGACGGCGGATATTTTCCCTTCAATTCCCCGGCTACCCCAACCGCCAGGGATAATTATTCCGTCAAATTCTTGTAACTCCTTTAATGATTTCGGGTCGGTTTCGTATTTCTCTGCCGATATCCAAGATATCTCCGGTTTTTTACCAACCGCCCAAGAGGCATGCTTCACCGCCTCAATAACTGATACATATGAATCGGCAAGAATAAACTTTCCATCGGTAAAATATTTTCCAATAATTCCGATTTTTACCACACCCTTTACCGAATGGATTTTATCAATAAGTTGTTTCCATAATTGATTATTGTTTTTTCTTGCCTTAATGCCGAATTTATTAAGAATTCTTTCCCCTACATGGTCGCGTTCAAAATTAAGTGGCACTTCGTACACCGACTCAATATCCGGAGCAGAAATTATGTCTTCGGGATGAACGCTGCACAACCGCGATATCTTTTCCTTCCTTGGCAAATCAATAGGAACCGACGATCGGGCGACAATAATATCTGCCTGAATTCCCACAGAATTAAGGGCGCGAACGGCGTGCTGGGTGGGCTTGGATTTCATTTCCCCAA
>JAZDOL010000013.1:0-8828 GCA_043798775.1 bacterium
GATGTGTGAATCGTCCATTGAAATGGTCATACAGCTTCAATGATAACGGTTCACACCTTTTTTTCGCAACAAGCTTATTCATGCTCATCTTGCGATAGAAACACTCTTTATTTCATGCTCATGTTGTATTGTACAAGACTAAGGGTTGACAGAATTTCTTTCCCGCTTAATATGTATATTAGCAGTCAAGGGTCGTGATTGCTAACTTGCCGGTCGCGCGGATTTCCAAATAGCAAATTAATATCAACGATATCCGCGATCACCGGTTGAATAATCAGTAATAATTTGTATCAGATATGAACATTAAACCATTGTCAGATCATGTATTAATCGAACCCGCCAAGAAGGAAGAAAAGACAAAGGGAGGAATTCTTCTGCCAGAAACGGCGGAAAAAGAGCGTCCCGAACAGGGAACGATTATCGCTGTCGGTCCGGGGAAAAAAGACGATGACGGCAAGATTATCCCCTTAAGTGTTAAAGAGGGTGATAAAGTGCTATTTACCAAATACGGTCCAAACGAAATAAAGGTTGACGAAAAAGAATACTTAATCGCCAAAGAAGACGATATTCTGGCGGTTATTGAAGGATAAAAGTAAAGATAATAATCCGCCAGCTGGCGGATGGAATTTAAAATTGTATGTCTAAAATAATTATTTACGACGAGGACGCGCGCAAGCGGTTGAAAGCCGGTGTTGATAAATTAGCTAATGCCGTAAAAATTACCCTAGGGCCAAAGGGGAGAAATGTGATCCTTGATAAGGGCTTTGGTGTCCCAATGGTTACTAACGACGGCGTTACCATCGCCAAAGAAATCGATTTGGAGGACAAAATTGAGAATATGGGAGCAGAGATTATCAAAGAGGTGGCCTCTAAAACCAACGATGTTGCCGGCGACGGAACAACAACAGCTACCGTTCTTGCTCAAGCGATTATCGCTGAAGGGTTGAAAAATGTGACTGCCGGAGCTAATCCTCTAGCAATAAAGCGGGGTATCGAAAAAGGCGCGGCCGCCGTTGTTGCCGCATTAAAGAAAATGGCGAAACCGGTTGCCAACAAAGAAGGAATCGCCCAAGTGGCGACAATTTCCGCCGAAGACGCGGAAATGGGAAATATGATTGCCGAAGTTGTGGAAGAGGTTGGTAAAGACGGCGTGGTAACAATCGAAGAATCGCAAACATTTGGTATCCAGAAGGAAATTGTTAAAGGATTGAAGTTCGATCGCGGGTATGTGTCGCCATATATGATTACCAATGCCGAAAGAATGGTTGCCGAACTCGACGATCCGTATATTCTGGTAACCGACAAGAAAATAGGCGCTTTAACGGAAATTATTCCGATTTTGGAAAAAATTGCCCAAACCGGCAAGAAAGAGTTGGTGATTATTGCCGATGAGATCGAGGGCGACGCCTTGGCAACCTTGGTTGTAAACCGGTTAAGAGGAATTTTTAGCGCTTTAGCGATAAAAGCCCCCGGATTTGGCGATCGTCGCAAGGAAATGTTGCAGGATATTGCTGTGGTTTGCGGAGCGCAAATGGTATCCGAAGAAGTCGGCGTAAAATTAGAAAGTATCGATATCACCGCCTTGGGTTCGGCGCGAAAAGTGATTTCTGATAAAGAAAGCACGACAATTGTTGATGGGAAGGGAGAGAAAGAAAAGATTGAAGCGCGCATTAAGCAAATTAAAAACGAAATCGAAAAATCAACGTCCGATTTTGATAAAGAAAAATTGCGCGAACGGTTGGCAAAACTATCGGGAGGCGTTGCGGTTATTAAAGTTGGCGCGGCTACTGAAGTGGAACAAAAAGCTCGCCAGCACAAAGCCGAAGACGCTTGGGCGGCAACCAAAGCGGCAATTGAGGAGGGAATCGTTCCCGGCGGCGGTGTTGCCTTAATTCGGGCATTGGAAGTTCTCGAATCGACGCCCGTTGAAGGAGATGAGGTTATCGGCCTTAATATCTTGAAACGCGCATTAGAGGAACCGATTCGCCAGATTGCCAAAAATGCGGGAATGGACGGAGCGGTAGTCGCTCAAAAGGTTCGCGAAGGAAAAGGCGACTTCGGATTCAATGCCGAAAAAATGATCTACGAAAATCTGATGGAAAAAGGAATTGTTGACCCGACAAAAGTGGTAAGATCGGCATTGCAGAATGCCGTGTCGGCGGCGGCAACATTTCTGACAACGGAATGTGTTGTCGCGGAAAAGCCGGAAGAGAAAAGCGACAGGCCGGGGATGCCAAGAATGCCGATGGGAGGAGATGATTACTAATTGAAATTACCGATTGGGAAACGCCGAGGCAAACTCGGCGTTTTTGTTTTACATAGGATATTTGCTTGATTTAAGCGGGAAAACAGATATAATGAATAAAATTAATCGTAATAATAATTAACCAAGTAAACAACAAATATATGTTCTCACCATTATTTTTCTTTGTGATTATCGGCGGCGTTGGCGTTTGGCTGATGACCTCCTACAACGGCTTGGTAACCCTGAAAAATCGTTGCGAGGAAGCGTTGGCGGATATCAATGTCCAATTAAAAAGGAGATATGACCTGATTCCCAATCTTGTCGAAACAGTAAAGGGTTATGCCACTCATGAAAAAGAGGTCTTTGAAAAAGTAACCGAAGCGCGTACCAGAGCAATGGCGGCGCAAACCGGAAGCGAACGCCAGGAAGCGGAGAACGCTTTATCCTCTACCCTTAAGTCGTTATTTGCCGTTGCCGAAAACTACCCGCAATTAAAAGCGGCGGAAAATTTCTTGGAGTTGCAACGGGAGTTAACCGACACCGAAGACAAAATTCAAGCGTCGCGGAGGTTTTATAACACCAATGTTCGCGATATGAACATTATGATCGAAACCTTCCCTTCCAGTGTTGTTGCCTCAATGTTTAAGTTTACCCAAAGAGAGTTTTTTGAAATTGCCGAAGGAGAAAAAGAACCAGTCAAGGTGAAATTCTAAACTAAGTTTTCATTTTTCAGTTCACAGTTCTCAATGAGTTCTCAGTTTTCAGTGAAACAAACCATTTAAAGTTGTTTGAAAATTGGAAAATGAGAAATGAGAGCTAATTTAAGGTATGACTTTATATACTCAAGCCGATACTAATATCCGAAAGACATGGCTTTATTTGTCGTTCTTTTTTGTGTTGATTATCGCTTTTGGCTGGGCAATGAGTTATGTGATGAATAATCAGGCAATCTTGTATTGGGCGGTAATTATCAGTATCGCAATGAGTTTCTCTTCGTATTGGCTTTCCGACAAGATTGTTCTTACGATGTCCGGAGCAAAACTGATAGAGAAAGCGGATAGTCCGGAACTGTATCGGCTGGTAGAAAATTTATCAATTACCGCCGGATTGCCTTTGCCAAAAATATACATTATCGATGAGGCGCAACCGAATGCTTTTGCCACCGGACGCGATAAAGATCATGCGGTAATTGCTGTTACTCGTGGGTTATTGGAAAAATTAGAGAAGGTTGAATTGGAGGGAGTAATTGCTCATGAATTGTCGCATATCGGTAACCGCGACATGCTTTTACAAACGATGATTGTTGTTCTTACCGGAGTGGTAATAATTGCCAGCGATATCTTTTTTCGTACCAGTTTATTCGGGCGTAATCGTGATAGTGAAGATCGCGGGCAATCGGGAGCGATGTCAATGATCATCGGGCTTGCCTTGATAATATTAGCGCCGATTTTTGCAACATTATTAAAATTGGCGATTTCTCGGAAAAGAGAATTTTTAGCGGATGCTTCGGGAGCGTTATTAACCCGTTATCCCGAAGGATTGGCAAGTGCTCTTGAGAAAATTGCCAGTGACCCCAATCGATTAAGAACCGCCAGCGACGCTACCGCTCATCTTTATATTGCTAGTCCGTTTAGAAAATCGGGTGGAATGAGTTGGTTTCATAAGATATTCGCCACCCATCCCCCCGTCGAAGAGCGCGTCGCCGCCCTAAGAGGAATGAGCGTATAATCCGCCGGCTGGCGGACCAGACAAATCATAAATCATAAATTTACAATTTTAAATTACTGTCATGCTCTGTCCCTTATGTAAAAAAGAATTAGAAGAATCGATTATGTCCAATGTCGCTGTTCACTATTGTCCGACTTGTCTTGGGATGTGGTTTCCAAAAAATGAACTTCAATACGCCAAAGACAATCGCGATCGTGATTTAAGATGGTTTGATATCGATTTATGGAAAGACAAGGCGAAATTTATAATCTCCAAAGGAATAAAATTTTGTCCATCGTGCCGGATGCCGTTATACGAAATTGGCTATGGCGAATCGGGGGTCAAAGTTGATTTATGCAATGTTTGCGAGGGGATTTGGCTTGACCGGGGGGAATTCCACCGAATTATCCAATGGGTAACGATGAAGGCCGATTACGAAATAATGCACAATTATTTAAAAAATCTTATTCAGGAAACAGCAGAAATATTTGTTGGTCCGGAAAGTTTACGCAATGAAATTGCCGATTTCCTTACGATTGTTAAAATGATGAACTACAAATTCTCTGCTCAACATCCAGAGATTATGGAGCTAATCAGCAAGTTGCCGAAATAATATTAATTATTAGGGACGAAATATGTCTATGGAGGACAAACGATCAAAAGACAACGAAACAATCAATAAAATCTTTATGGATGTTGCGTATGATTTATTGCAACCGCTAATCGATAGTGGGGTCATTTCAATAACGATGGAGTTGGAGTTTGATAATCAGCAACGAATTAAGCAAGTTAATAATTTATTAGTTGATGGTAGACCACAAATACCCTCAATGAACAGTATCGAATTGGCCAATAAACGAGTAGCTGACATTTTGAAGTTACCAACTATGTATAGAATAAAAACTCTCACATTAACCTTGAGTAATGGGAAAACAAACGCTCTTCCGACATATTTATATTAGTCACGAAACCGAGTTACGGATAAGTAATCTAATTTAAGAGGGGTCGCATTCCGCCTACGGCGGATCCGCCACAGGCGGAAGTTGGTCTAGTGTCGACCTATGGTCGATCGTCCGTAGGACGGCGCAGTCATTATGTATTATACATATTTGATAATCAGCCAGAAAAAGAAATGGATCTATATTGGATCCACGCGAGATTTGAAGAAACGATTTTTGGAGCACAATCGTGGCGAGGTAAAATCAACAAAGTTTTATTCTCCTTTCGATTTATTATATTATGAGGCTTACCGCGAATATCGATTAGCCAGAAAGAGAGAATTAGAGCTTAAAAATAAGGGTCAGCAAAAGGAGTGTCTTTTTCGTAGATTAGATATACAAGGAGGGGTCGCATAGTTGGTCTAGTGCGCAGTCCTGGAAAGACTGTATGTCGCAAGGCATCGTGGGTTCGAATCCCACCCCCTCCGCAAAATACCCCCGACCCCCTTGCTACAAACCTTCGGTTTTTAGCACTCGCTCCGCTCGCTGTTTTTCCACCACGGGGGTATTTTCCGAAAACTGATGTTTTCTGGTTTCAATAAGAGAGATGAGAAGTTTATGGTGAGTGTAATCGAACCAAATCTGGAATATAAAGAAAGAGATATGAGCGAGATTTTAAAGAAAATTAAAGAGTCAGACAAGAGTTTATTTGTTGGCGTTGCTGGCCCTGGAACAGGCAAAAGCACAGCTTTTAAAACCATTATCGATTCGGATGATTATAAGGGGAAAAAAGTATTAATTTTGTCTTTCATTAAAAAGCTAATCAATGACTTATCTACAGATTTTAAAGATTTTAGTAATGTAGAGGTTTTAACTTTGCATGCATTTGCTAAACAGAAGTTGGGTGATGTTGATTTAAATGAAGATTTAGATCTTATAATTAGTGAGGATTTTTCATTCGTATATGATAGTAAAATCGAATATGATAAAAAGTTTTATGAGAATGATTTAACAGAAGATGAGGAGAAATTTTATAAAGAGAGAAAGAATTTTTACAAACATGAAAAAGAATTATACTCATTCAACTCAATAATTTATGCAGTCAATCGTTTTTTTAATAAATCAGAAAACAACATTCCATCAAAATATGATTTGATTCTAATAGATGAATTTCAGGATTTCAACAAGGCTGAGTTTGAGTTAATCAAATTACTAAACAAAAAAAGCAAGGTCGTCGTGGTTGGTGATGACGACCAGTCTTTATACGGAGGTTTTAGAAATGCGAAGCCAAAACAAATAAGAGAATTATATAAAGACGAAAGCACTGAGGAGTTTTCCCTCGACCATTGTTATAGGTGTACCGAAGTTATTGTTGATGCTACAAATAGTTTAATTACAAATGCCAAGAGTAAAGGTTTTTTAGCAGATAGTTTAGAAAATAAGAAGTTCTTATACCCCAAGGATAGAGAAGATAATAAAAATGAAGTAAGTAAAAAATACGACAAAATTGATTTTATTCCATCAGTACAAGGTAATAAATTGATTTACGAACTAGAAAAGAGAATTAAAAAAGATATTGAGGGAGAAGGCAAAAAAAGAATTCTAATTTTAACACCCAGCTACTTTAAGCAAACTATCTATGCTGGGTTAATTGGAAAAGGCTTTAATGTCGTAGAGTTCGAGTTATTTTCAGATGAACAGTGTAATAAAATAAAACACAAAAAACTAATCAGTAATTTTAAGGTATTAACTGAAAGGAAAACCGATAATTTGGCACTTAGAAGTATTTTGTCTTTATATTTAAAGCTGGGGGAACTTAAAGACATAGTAGTTAAAAGTAAACAAGAAAATAAAAAGATTTGGACTTACCTAAATGATAAGATAAAAAATAAAATTGAGTGTGACATCGAAATTTTCAAGAAAGTTAAAAAAGGTAAAGATAAATTAACCCCTAAAGAACTGAAAAGATTTAGCGAACTTTTTACCCTAAAGAATCTTCTGTCGAAGATGATAGGCGGTTTTGACTCGGTTGCAAAAAATGCGATAGAGGTTGAGATGACAACTGTTATGAGTTCAAAAGGTCTTTCGGCGGATTTTGTCTATTATATTGGTATAGATGACAAAAATATTTTAGATAAAGAAACAAAAAAATTCACCGATCAAAAGATATGTGAATTTTTAGTTGCCATAACAAGGGCAAAAGAGAAATTAACATTAATTTCGTTGGAAGACAAAAAACCAAAGATTTTGGAATTTATTGACCAGAAGTATATTAATGAGTGTTAAAAAATTAGAAGAATAAATTTTATGGTGCAAAAAATATGACAGGTAAAGAATTAGTAAAGAAATTTGAATACTACAACCACAGGGTAGATTTTTTGTGGAGTAAACGCCAAAGAATCGAGGCTCTTCTTTACATGAGTTTACTTGTTGAGATGTTGGCGAAAGATGCTATTTTAACTTTCGAAAAAATAATCGAAGGAGCAGCAGTTCAAAATCATGTAAATTTTAATCCCAGAAATCTTTATAGCAGAGATGATATTGAAAACCAGCCCTTGGGTTATCTGATTAAGGTCTTAAATGCATACACGAAAGACAAGGCTTTGATAGAAATGTTGGGGCGGTTTTCAAAGATGCGAAATAAATGTATACATAAACTTTTAGATCATGAGATGGGAGATGTATACAAAGAACTGAAAGGTTTCAATAAATTTTATTACCAATTGGTGATAAAATTAATGAAATTACATACAAAACAAATGGAATTGGTAAATAAATCATTTTTTCATATGTGCGATGATTGTTTTAAAAAGATACTACCAAAGCAGATAAAATTATAGTCTGCCCCGAATTCCCCCAAAACAAAAAGAGGAGCAAGCGGAGGATTCCTCCCCAGACCCCTCCTCCTCCGCTTGCGACATCCGCATTCAGAAAAAAGGAATCAGCCGAAGTTTTTCGGAATCCTTTCCCCAGAAAATTGTTTCCGCAAAACTTTGTCCGCATTGTTTCAGATTTCCTCGTCGGGATTGCTTTCAAAAAATGTTCGAACTTCGTCCAAAAAACACCGCACTTCGCCAATCTCAGCGGCAAGCACTGAGCTTGCCGAAGTGCTGTGTGCGTTCGAAAAAATTCGAACTGATTTCGCCCAAAATTTGTAGGGCGGGCGGAATTCCCCCCCCCAAAAAAACCCCTTCCGACCGCCCGCAGAAACGACCCTTTCGGATTGAAAAACTGCCAAAGAACCTGAAAAAATATCGGCTCGAACTTCATTTTGGGCCAAAAGCGGGCTTCTTTCATTTTTAATTGGACTACTTTCATAAAATTTGATAGTATTATATTGAAAGGATAGCATAATACTTTAATACTATCAAATTAGTGATAATATGGCAATAGAAATCAACATAGGCAAAAATATAAAAAAGTATCGAAATAAGCAGGGATTATCCCAAGAGGATTTTGCCAAGAAATCTGGCGTGAAATACACTACTCTTACAAAAATTGAGAGTAATGTTATAAAAAAGCCGTCTGTGTTTATTATGGCAAAATTAGCCAAAGCGTTTGGTGTTTCAATAGAAGAATTAATAAAGTAAAATAAATATATGAACAAGAAATTTATTTGGATATTCGCAGTTATTTTAATCATTATTGCCAGTGGAGTATTTTATTTTTTGTATAAGCAACAATCTTCACCGGTGAATATACAAAACAATACAACTTATCCCCAAGCTTCAAATTTTGCTTTTTATCCAATCCACGAAATCAAGTTAAACAAGTTTAATTCTGGAACGTATAACACGGAGGGATATGTTGTAAAAATAGCTAATGGGCTTGGTATTACAATTGATAGTTTAATGAAATAAAAATTATGAATCGATCATTATTAAGCAAACAAATAAACAGAGAGCAGATTGATAGCTTGAAAAATAACACAAAAGCTC
>JAZDOL010000014.1:0-6409 GCA_043798775.1 bacterium
TTTAAATCAATAGCAATCTCTATTTTTCCTTTCCTTAATAACTCACCAACTATTTTACTGGCATCCAAAACAATTGGACCGGTAATTCCAAAATGGCTGAAAAGCATTTCTCCAAAGTTTCGGTATTTAATCTTCCCTTCGCTTATAACTTGGATTTCTACGTTTTTAAGATTTAACCCCGCCAATTTTTTAGGCCAATCTTCTTTGATATTAAT
The DNA here is from genome assembly GCA_043798775.1 of bacterium. GTDB lineage: Bacteria > Patescibacteriota > Minisyncoccia > Minisyncoccales > GWA2-46-15 > CAZUEG01. Next base: position 216 of record JAZDOL010000014.1, read on the forward strand.
TGGCGTTAGCGCCGGGCTTAACTCTGTTATCTGATGGCCGATATTCTTCAGCCATTCATATCCTTCGCCTGTCGATCCGGTTAATGGATATGATTTACCGCCAGTGGCTAAAATATAGCACTTTGCCGATAATTTTTTACCGTTTTTCAAACTAACAAAGGAAATTCGTTTTTCGTCCGTTTTTATTGATCCGACTGCCGAATTATATAGGATGGTGACACCGGATTTTTTTAAATAGCGCAATAATGTATTCAAAACATTATGCGAATTGTTAGTTTCCGGGAACACCCTTTGCCCACGCTCTATTTTTGTTTTAAGTCCACGCTTATTAAAAAATTCGATTGTTTCTTTATACCCAAACAAGGAAAACGGTGAAAATAGCCAATCGCCGTTTTTACCATAATGGGCAACCATTTTTTGAAGATTTAATTCCGCTTGAGCGATATTCGATCGTCCCTTGCCGGTCATCAATAATTTTACACCTAGTTGGTCATTCTTTTCTAAAATGGCCACTCGCGCGCCTAACTCGCCAGCTCGGCCGGCGGCAATCATTCCTGCCGGTCCCCCGCCAATGACAATAACATCATAGTTACTGTCACGGTTTGAGTATTTAGGTTTATTATCTATTACCGTCATGCCGACTATTATTAATTTCAAATTAAAAATTCACAGATTATACCATGCTATCAATCATTTTCTTTTTGTAACCCATTCAGTATATTCTTTACTTTATCGATGGAGTTATCGTCCAGTATCGATATTGCTATCACCTTTGGATTGCACTTTTTTAAAATTTTTAACTTATCTTTAATTTCTTTTTCCGACAGGTTGTCGCTCTTGGTTAAAAATAGATATTCTTGTTTTTCCCCAAGCGCCGGATGGAAATCGGTTATCTCTTTACGAATTACTTGATAGTCCTTTTGCAGATCCATTGAATCGCCAGAAATACAGTGGAATAACACTTTCGTTCTTTCGATATGCTTTAAGAATTTGATTCCTAAACCCTTTCCCGACGAAGCGCCTTCAATAATTCCCGGGATATCGGCAAGAATTAATCCTTGATAGTCGCCCAGATTGGGTTCCAGCGTTGTAAACGCGTAATTGGCAACTTTTGATGACGCATTAGTTAAAGCGTTTAACAGGCTCGACTTACCGGCATTTGGAAGTCCGATTATCCCTACGTCGGCAATCAACCTTAACTCCAATTTTAGAATTCGATTTTCTCCGGTCTTTCCCTTTTCCGCAATTTTCGGGGTGGTATTTGTGGAAGATCTAAAAAAGAAATTACCTCGCCCCTTCTGTCCGCCTTTAGCAATCAACATCGGTTGATTAACTTTCAATATTTCGACAAATTGGCCGGTCTCGGCATCGGTTATTGTTGTCCCAAGGGGAACTGTGATTGTTATATCTTTTCCGCAAGCGCCATCTTTGTTGTTTGATCCGCCATCCTTTCCGTCTTCCGCTTTCAAAACCTTACGGTAACGATACCGATTAAGCGCAGTTATGTTATTAATGCCAACAATATATACGTTGCCTCCGTCGCCACCAATTCCTCCCACTGGCCCCATCTGCATCATATTTTTATTAAAAGCAACTCGGCCATCGCCACCCTTGCCGGCATAAATTTTGATTACTACTTCGTCAACAATCATAAAATTATGGTTGCAATATTCCTTTCGTCTTGCCGTTAATAGAAATAACCACCCTTGTAATTGTTGTAAATTGTTTCAATGTTTCCGTAATCTGGCTAGTTATTGCCGTTACTCTGCACGAACCACTAACACCTTTCTCTATGGCGGTATCAAAGTCCACTTTTGCAACCCCCTTGTCAATTGTAATACTGTTTAATTTAGCGCCAATATTGATATTGGTATTGTAGCCGGCTTTCGTCTCTTCTTTTTGTGGCCCAGACAACAGTTCCATTAGTGCCGCTTTTGCTAGCCCTTCCGTTCTTTCTATCTGCCGTGTTACGGGAAATACTTTTTCGCAATTTATATCGGGATCAAGCTGGCTGTTAGAGAAATAAACCAAGACGTCAACTGTTTGTGATAGGTATGTCTTAAAGACAATTGGCACTTTAATGCTATGGTTTTTTGTTTCTATTCCCGATGGGTTTTCGTTGCGAAAAATTAAAAAACCATCTTTACCAACCGGAATATTGTACTTTATTTCTGTTTCAAAATACACGGGAAATCGCATCCAATCTGTTGTCGCCGTTAGAACTGCTTCGCCGATCGTCTTTCCTTCGTTGTCGATTAATACCACACTACCAACTTGGCCCTCAAATGCCGCCCATTCCCTATCATTTACATAACCGGTAATATTTATCGGTGAAGAAACAATTCCTCCGGTTAATGGCGATATGATGATTATTGATTTGGGTGGCAAGGGATACATACTCACAACCGACTGTCCGTTTAAAGACGATAAATTGGCTTCACTTAAAACAATAACTATTAATAAGAGCGATGCCAAAGATATTAGGGCAATTGACGCGGTAAATGGAATTTTTCTATTTATCATATTATTTTTTTCACTTAATTAATTCATCCCACTCTTTTGGACACAATATACTTAAGGATACTGCCTCGCCGGTGGTTGCCGTGTTAAACCTTAATTCCGAGGCGATTAGGGCAATGCTTTTATCTTTTAACGGCGACGGGGCGCCATATTTTATGTCGCCAACAATAGGACAACCGACATTTGCCAACTGGCTTCTGATTTGATGGGACTTCCCCGTTTTTAATAAAACTTTTAACAGAGAGTAGCTTTTATTTGTTTTTACCGTTTCATAGCTCAATTCCACCGGTTCGCCTCCTTCGTCTTCTTTTACTATTTTCGATTTATTTATTACTTTGTCTTTTAAAATGTAATTATTCAAAGTTCCCCTTAATGGATTAGGTGACTTTAGCACTAGGCATTGATATGTTTTTCTAACGGTGCGATTTCTAAATTGCTCCGATAAACGGCTTGCTCCTTTTGATGTTTTACTGAAAAGAATAATTCCTTCTACGGGTCTATCAAGGCGGTGAAGCATTCCCACAAACACATTGCCCGGTTTATGGTATTTATTTTTCAGATAATCCCGCACTTCGTCAAGAAGATTTGGGTCGCCGGTCTTATCCCCTTGCGTCAAAACGCCCGCCGGTTTAAACACCGCGATTAAATGATTGTCTTCGTATAGAATCTTTAATGACATATAAATTCAACTAAATACTATCATACCATCATTTCCATTTCATTTCAGTATTTACAAATTTATACTATTATGTCTTAATATATACGAAAGGAGGCCTAATGGCCAATGATACCGAAACAAGGAAAACGCCCTCGGGGGGAACCCCGGGGCAAGTCGTCCGCGACCAGCAAAGTGCTAGTCGCCCGGGGGAGCACAAGGTAACTCCCCCACCCAAGGCCCCTTCGCCTTCTAATGGCGGTAAGGGGAAATAATCCCGAGGAGCGTTGCTGTTATGGCAACGCTCTTTCTCGTTGCTTTTATGTATTATTTTTCGTCTATTAATTCCACGAACTTGGAAAATTACCGAATCATTTTTAAGGCCATATAGTAACCCTGTGGTTTCTTGCATAATGGGCATTTTTCGGGAGCGCTTTTTCCTTTGTGAATATATCCGCAATTCAGGCACTTCCATTCAATCTCTTCTTCGCTTTTATATAGCGATCCGTTTTCTAGACGATTGGCAAGAGTTGTATACCTTTCGGCATGTTTTTCTTCAACCTCGCCGATTTCTTTGAATAAATTGGCAGTCGTTGTCTCTCCTTCCTCCTCGGCGATTTTTTGAAACTCAGGGTACATTGTCCCAAATTCGAACATCTCTCCCGCGGCGGCGTTTCTTAGGTTGGTTAGGGTGTCACCAAGCGGATGAATATCGTAGGTGTTGGTCATTTCTGCAATTTCTTTCAGTTCTTCCAGTTCTTCTTGAGCGTGCGCCTTTTCATTATCAGCCGTCTCTTCAAATACTTTAGCAATCCAAACCAATCCTTCTTTCGTCGCGATTTCCGCGTAATAGGTATATTTATTTCTTGCCATTGATTCGCCGGCAATCGCTTTTAATAAATTTTCGTGTGTTTTTTTCATATAATTATTCATTACTAATATAATTTATCTTAGCGACAAGTATATCAAATGTAAACTATGAAAATTTGTTTTACTTCACACATCAACCCCGTGGGTTGAACTTACGGAACCTATAGGGTTAAACAAAAGAATTGCGCGAAATAGGACTATTTCTTTTCGCCGTAAAGCATCTGCAGTATTTTTTCCGCCAGATACAAGCTTTTAAAAACAAACCACTGATATTCGGTGCCAACCGCTTGCTTAACCCCGTCTTCATTAAAATAAATAAGTTTTGATGGCAACGATATCACTCCTTCGCCGTTGGTGGACTGTAAAAATACATTCGGCGCTGGAATTAGGTTACCGATTTCATTTTTTGCTTCCCACGAGAGTAACGATGTGTCGCCGTTTTTCTTTTTAATTTCATCCTTCAGCATGTTAACCATCGCCTCTACTTCTTTAGTCATTTCTCTGGTTTCTAAAACCGTGACCCCTTCAGGCAATGGACTTTTTGTTTTTATATGGTTTAAAATCGCGATTATTTTTTTCTCTTTATCTAATTCTTTTTTCTTTGCCTCCTCGTCATTTTTTTGAGTGACACCGTCGACTTGATCTTTACTTACTTGGTCTTGTTGTTTTTCTTCTGCCATAGATTTTATTAACTTATTTGTTATTTATTAGTATGTTGCTGCGCAAATAGATATATATGCTGGCCATCACGGGGACCATCGTTATTATAAAACCAAATATCGCTAAGTTTACCATCATTAACCTTACCGCCGTTGCTGTAAAAAATAGCGATAGTGTGCCGTAGCCCAATACGGGAATTAAGTAGATAATCTTACTTACGCCGCTCTCGTTTCTGGGGAAGAAATACTCAAGGGTTCTGAATAATCCGGAAGTGATAAACGCTACAACAAACCAGCCAATAAAATTGCCGACAGGTATTCCGTAATACGCGCCTCCTCCGATCCACGACCAATTACCGTCAATAACCTGAAGTGGATCCATAAACAAGTCGATTGCCGTGACCAACAGACCGTCGCAGACAACTAAGAATATCACGGTCAACCAATTTCCCTTTAATCTACTGGGTTTATTTTTCCTGAACCATACTAAAAATGAATTTACTAAAGAGTAGCTAGTGTATATAAATACCGGCCAAAAAAGGACTACCGGCAAAGGGACGGTGAATATTGCGGGAAACGACATACTGTATACATATTCTCCGCCAAAAATAACACCGTATTTTAAGCCGAAGTGTTCCATTACCGTTCCCACGATCATCCCAATCAAAATAAATATCATTCCCCTCTTTGGTGATAAAACGATAAACGAATGAGATATCATTAAAATTATCGGAAAAAGCAAAAACCAATAACTAAAAATATTTTTAGAGCTTCCCACTTCCGATATGTCTTTGAACATATATACGACAGAAAGAGCCATCGATACGGAAAATAATCCCAAAAATAACTTTTCCGATAATTTTGTTATCATAAACAATCTTTAAAAATATTCTATTTTTTCCATTCTATCATAGTTAAGTTAAACAGAAAAAGCCCTTAACGGGCTTTTTCTTGAGTAACCAACTATTTTATTTAGTACCGGTTTCTCGGTCGCGGATTCGCATCGCGAAATTTTCTCATACAGTCACGGCATCGTAGAGATTCAACTCTGGCCGGATCTGGTTTGAAAGGAAGTTCGGTGATTGCGGCTCCGCAATCGGCGCATTTGATGTTCATGTCGGTGACATTATACATCTGGCGTTCGAATCCTCCTCCTTGTCTTGAAGTGTTGTCGAATGACATTGTTTTGTTTCTTTTTTACTATTAACGACCATTTTCTTCCGCATCAGGAAGAAACTTCTGGGCGTTATCTTTAGAGAAACCGGCGAATAATTTTCGTCAAAAGCTCTCTAAGAGCTTTCCCATTAGCTATGACCCTTGTAGCAAATTAATTGATGCTTGTCAACTGTCAGTCTTGTACAATACAACATGAGCATGAAATAAAGAGTGTTTCTATCGCAAGATGAGCATGAATAAGCTTGTTGCGAAAAAAAGGTGTGAACCGTTATCATTGAAGCTGTATGACCATTTCAATGGACGGTTCACACATC
>JAZDOL010000015.1:0-12306 GCA_043798775.1 bacterium
GCTGACACTTGTTACTGCAATAATTATAACCTGACCGTGGCGTTTCTTTACCACAAACCGGACAGTTTATTCTTGGTTTTCTTGGCGTTGGCATACATCAAGAATACAGGACTTGCCGACCACAGTCAAATTTAAAAGTGGTTGAAGATTGAAGCTCTGCCTTACCGCCAAGCTAAATTGGCTAGATATGCGGACGCGAAACAGTTACTCTGCCATTAAGTCCCGACACAAATATTAGTCGGGACTCCGACCTCCAAAGTCAGCGGATTATCTCCGCTGGCTTCTTATGTCGCAGTTATAGCAAATTTTATGAAAATTAGAAAGTCGGCGCGATTTCTACCCATTCCGGCAAGTGGAGGATAACCGGTACCAGTTTCTGGGTTGCGCAGCTAAAACCGTCGGAATCGGTGACCGTAAATTGAACCACCTTTATTCCCAAGGTTGAGAATTTAGATTTTGGATTAGCAATTGATGCTGTTGGTGGCGTACCACCGCTAAATACCCATTGCCAACCTATTACGACCGATCCCCCATAGGTTGATGTTTGGTCGGTAAAACTTGCTTGTTGATTTTTTGTCAAAGAGACGGGTGTCCAAATGAAGTTTGGAGACGGATATGCGTGAACAGGCGTGGTAAAACTATTACCGTTTATCCATAATGATCCTTGGCTTTCATCGTCCCAAACCATTAACCGCCAATAATATGTTTGGTTATAAGATAACGATCCCGGAATGACCGCGTACGAATTCGAAGAAGAACTAACTATTCCACTGTCTTTTTCTGGAGAAGAAAAACTATTATTATTGTCAACTTGAATTTGATACGCGGTTTGGCCGCCGCCGTCAGGATCGCTGAATTGCCAACTAAGGAATGCCGATGGGCCGACTTGGCAATAATCCGACTGGATTGCGGTTAAATTGCTTGCCGTTGGCGGGAATAACCGAATATCGAAAAGAGCATTTATCGACTTATCGCTATTCACTACCGCCACACATCTATCAGGATAACCGTTAACAGGAACACAGTTAGCTGACCAACTAGTAAATACCGACGTGGCGTCTGGTGTTGCCGTAAGGGTAATTGAAGTGCCTTCGTTGTATCTTTCATCACAATCAACTCCGCAAGAGATTCCTGCCGGGCTGGAAGTTATTGTTCCGTTTCCGGCGCCGGTTCTTGTTACGTTAAGATTATAGGTGACTACCGGCGGAATATTGACGTTGATACTCGCCGTATCCGGCGCCGGTGACCCGTCCCCTCTCTGAACTCTCACCGAGGCGGTGTAACTGCCGACGCTGGGGTAATTGCACAGATCAACGGCGGTATAGGGATTGGTATTGGTGGCCGCCGGTTCTAATTCGTAGGTGCCATCGTTGGTGCAGTCAAACTGGTAAAGAATCGTGCCAATGGCATCGCCAGTAACCGTAGCTTTCAAATCAACGCCATTTAAGGGAGCGGCGCCGGAACTGGGAATCGCTTCCAATGCGACGCTTAAGGTATAGGCCTGGCTGGTGGCGATCATCGCGTCGGTGCCGGTAGCCCCATGTTCGTCAGTAACGGTCAAGGTGCAGGTGTAGTTGGTGTCGGCATTGATATAGGGAGCAGTCCAGTTGGGCTGGCAGATGTTAGTGGCGCTTAATGATCCTCCGGCGCATGACCAAGAACAAGAGAATGTATCGCCATTAGGATCGCTTCCCGAGCCTTCAAGTTTTACTGAAGATCCTTCTTTGGTTGCTTTGTCCAGCCCGGCATTGGCAGTGGGAGCGCTTTGGGCATGGAAACCGGCGTCAACGGTTTTCGCGGCGGACATGGTTACGATACAAGTTCCGATACCGGAACAGTCGGATCCCGACCAGCCGGTAAAGAATGAGCCAGAGGCGGCAGTGGCGGTTAAAGTAACACTGGTGTTTTCATTGTAATCGGCGGAACAGGTGGAACCGCAGTCAATCTTTTTGGGCGATTCGCCGCTGGTAACGATGCCAGTTCCCGTGCCTGATTTGGTGACCGTCAATTTGTAAATAGGAATCGCGGAAACGGTAATCGTCGCCGTCCCGGTTGTCGGACTGGCATCGCCCCTCTGAACCCGGACTTTGGCGGTATAGGTGCCGACGCTGGGGTAATTGCACAGATCAACGGCGGTATAGGGATTGGTGTTGGTGGCCGCCGGTTCTAATTCGTAGGTGCCATCGTTGGTGCAGTCAAACTGGTAAAGAATCGTGCCAATGGCATCGCCAGTAACCGTAGCTTTCAAATCAACGCCATTTAAAGGAGCAGTGCCGGAGCTGGGAATCGCTTCCAATGCGACGCTTAAGGTATAGGCCTGGCTGGTGGCGGTCATCGTGTCGGTGCCGGTAGCCCCATGTTCGTCAGTAACGGTCAAGGTACAGGTGTAGTTGGTGTCGGCATTGATATAGGGAGCAGTCCAGTTGGGCTGGCAGATATTGGTGGCGCTTAATGTTCCTCCGGCGCATGACCATCCGCATGTAAATGTATCGTTATCGGGATCGGTTCCCGATCCTTCGAGTTTTACTGAAGATCCTTCTTTGGTTGCTTTGTCTAATCCGGCATTGGCGGTCGGGGCGCTTTGGGTGTGATCGCACAAAGATACCCAATCAGCGTAAGATTCCATAGCAGGAGCACCCGAGACACAGAAGTTTACCCTAGTGGATGTAATGTCGGCAGGTATTGTCACGGTTGTTCCAGTTTGCTCAAATTCTCCCACGGTAGAGATTGTGGAAATACCGCCAAAATTATTCTGCCATGTTTGTCCCCAATTATTAGAAATATTTATGGCAATATATGGATTAGACGCTGCAACTGCCGATTTTTTCAATGAAGCTTTAAAGGAAACGGTCTTGCCTGCTAAACCAATAAGAGTTTGAGACCAACAACCAGTGCCATTTCCAGTAGAAGTAATCTTAAGCATTCCTGATGAATATGTTTCCGTAGTGTTTGACTGATTCCATGTCCACCAACCATTGCTATCATTGAGAAAATCTGGATTGTTCAGTAATTCCGTACACGACGGTAAATTGGAAACAATAATCGTTGCCGTCCCGGTTGTCGGACTGGCATCGCCCCTCTGAACCCGGACTTTGGCGGTGTAACTGCCGGTGCTGGCGTAATTGCACAGATCAACGGCGGTATAGGGATTGGTGTTGGTGGCCGCCGGTTCTAATTCGTAAGTGCCGTCGTTGGTGCAATCAAATTGGTAAAGAATCGTCCCCGCGGCATCGCCAGTAACCGTAGCTTTCAAATCAACGCCATTTAAAGGAGCAGTGCCGGAGCTGGGAATCGCTTCCAAGCTGACGCCTAAAGTATAGGCCTGGCTGGTGGCGGTCATGGTGTCGGTGCCGGTAGCCCCATGTTCGTCAGTAACGGTCAAGGTACAGGTGTAGTTGGTGTCTGAATTAATATAAGGAGCAGTCCAGTTGGGCTGGCAGATATTGGTGGCGCTTAATGTTCCCCCGGCGCATGACCAGGAATAAGTCATGGAATCGCTGTTGGGATCGGTGCCGCAGGTGGCGGTGCCGATTTGAATTGTCGTCCCTTCTTTGGTTGCTTTGTCCAGCCCGGCATTGGCGGTCGGGGCGCTTTGGGTATGGTTGAAGGCGGCGTTACAGGATTTAGCGACGGTCATCGTTACTTGGCCGGAACTATTACAATCGCCTGACCAACCGGTAAAGGTGGAACCAGCGTCAGGGGTGGCAGTTAAGGTAACGCCGGTGCCGGAATTATAGGGTTCAGTGCAATCGCCGCCACAATTGATTCCTGACGGACTGGATGTGACCACTCCGGTACCGGTTCCCGATTTGGTGACGGTTAAGGTGTAGTTAATTGGAGCGGTATTGAAAACTGCGTTAACGGTTCTTGCTTCAGTCATGGTGACAGAACAAGTGCCGGTACCGGAACAGCCGCCTCCCGACCAGCCAGCAAAAACAGAACCCGAGGCGGAAGTGGCGGTTAAGACAACTGACGCATTATAATCGAAAGTAGCTGAGCAAGTAGATCCACAGTTGATTTTCGGAGTGGCCTCACCGCTGACAACCGTACCTGAACCGGTTCCTGATTTGGTAACCGTAAGGGTTGGACAAACAATGTTTATTTGACGACTATCTCCGGGAAAAGATTGGTTAGTGGTAACACGGTTGCCCCAAATACAACCACTAGAACCGGTACAACTTGACAGCCAATCAGATCTCTTGCACATCTTATTAACGGTAAATTTACAACTTGCCGAGTTCCCGGGCGTAAATGTTCCCTCTCTATAGCAGACATCGCTACACTCTGTGCTAATGGGTGGCCACTCATGAGCAGAAGAAAAAATAGTACAAACATCCCCAGCAGTGTATCGATAATGAAGTGTACAATAAACAGCTCCGCAAACATTGGCAGGCAAAGTAGCTTCGTATGTCGTATTAAAATTAAGTCCCTTACTTTCGTTGAAACCGGAACTACTTATGACAAAATAAAGCCCAGTGGCTCTTGCTCCAGAATTAACGGTAGAGGTCGCTGTGAGTTTGCGAGTAGTTTGGTTATAGGTCATACTACAAACCCCGCCGATAGAAGGATTAATAATACTCCCCGGACAATCGGTTGCCGACAAAGCGTTTTCCGCGAAAAATACGAAAGACCCGACAATAAGAGTGAATAATAAATAATGACGAAGTTGATTTCTTTTGTTCATAAATTTTTACCGGCTTAAAATATATTCGATAAATTAATATTTCGTGAATATTTTAGAGCAACCCAAACCCCTTTAGTGTGTTTTCATAAGCATCAAGGGATTTGCGGGTAGTATCATATGTCAGATGATAATCAGGATCATGAATGATATTATTCCTAACCTTATGCGCTTCTTTTATTCCGTCGACATTGATAATAATATCCGAAGTTATTTCTTTTAGCCGATCGCCCACCGTTTCTCCTTGAAATCCTTGCGTTTTCAGGGCCTTATCGAGAATATCATCGGCTTCGATTAATGCTAACTTGTATTCTGATTCGATATTTGTATTTAGCCGACTGGTTACCTTAAGCCATGTCTTAGTAATTTTTTGCGTTACCGCGGTATTAAATTTCGTATACGCCGCGAATTCATCTTTAATGCGAAACTGCGTCCACGATATTCGCGGTATTAAAAGAGCAATAGCGGTAACGGCAAGAACAGAAAAACCAACAAATAAAAACCTCGCCACCAGATATGCCGTGGGAGAAAGAAATCGCATATAAACCAAGTCGGTAAACAACGAGTCCATTTATGTACTATACCACAAATTGTTTTTGGCAATCAATTGGCAATCAATCGGTAATACTAAACCTTCTCCAGATTGCGTGATTGCCCGAAAAAAGTTAAAATGCTTTATCCAATAATTATTAGTTGTTATTGATAACAGCATGGAAAACGAAAGCGCCGTAATGATAAATGATGTAAAAAATCACATCGATCAGGTAATTACAATCAATGGTTGGGTTTTTAGTAAACGCTCAAGTGGATCGGTGATATTTCTTCAGATTCGCGATGGCAACGGCTTTATTCAGGCAGTAATATCTAAAAACGCCATTAGCGATAACGAATTTAGCATCGCCGATAGCGTTACCATAGAAAGCGCGATTACTCTTTCGGGAATCGTAAAAGAAGATAAGCGTTCCCCTTACGGGTTTGAATTACAGGTAAATAATTTTAAATTAATTTCTTCCGGAGAGGGATATCCCATTAGTCAAAAAGCGCATACCGCTGATTTTCTTTTGTCGAATCGCCATTTATGGTTAAGAAGCCGGCGCCAATGGGCAATTTTAAGGATTAGAAACAGAATTATCAATGCGATTAACGAATACTTACAAGGCGACAATTATATCCGTATCGATTCACCAATTATTACCCCCTCGGCATGCGAAGGAACAACAACTTTATTTTCCATTGATTACTTCGGCAAGCCGGCATACTTATCGCAATCCGGACAGTTATATCTTGAAGCGGCAATATATTCTGTAGGAAAATGTTACGACTTCGGTCCAGTTTTCCGCGCCGAAAAATCGAAAACCAAACGTCATCTGATCGAGTTTTGGATGATGGACGCCGAAGCGGCGTTCACCGACTTTAACGGCATTCTTTCTGTGGAAGAAAAAATGATTCACTATATTATTCAGGCGGTTTTAAAAGATTGCTCTATCGAACTGGCAATTATCAATCGCGACATTAAACCATTAGAAAAAATAACCATTCCTTTCCCCCGATTACGATACGAAGAAGTGGTGAAAAAACTTGGCGAACTTGGTTCGGATATCAAGCTTGGCGAAGATCTTGGTAATGATGATGAAACGATTTTAATGAATCACTACGACCAGCCGCTTTTCATTACCAATTTTCCATCGGCTTTTAAGGCATTTTACTTTAAACGAGACCCGGAAAACGATAACTCTACGATGTCCGCCGACATGCTTGCCCCCGAGGGTTATGGAGAAATTATCGGTGGCGGCGAAAGAGAGCCCGATTACGATGTTATCTTAAAAAGAATCAAGGAAAATAATTATAATATTGCCGATTATTCGTGGTATCTTGATTTGCGAAAATACGGATCAGTCCCCCATTCCGGATTCGGATTAGGATTGGAAAGAATTGTCGCCTGGATATGCAAATTAAATCATGTCCGCGAATCAATTCCTTTCCCCCGCTTGTTATCCCGCTTCAACCCCTAATACATGGATAGCAACAATCATAGTGAAAAAGTTGAACGCCTTGCTCGCTTAGCTTATCTGGATATTCAGAAAGAAGAGGTTATGATTTTAGAAAAACAATTGGAAGATACTTTAAGTTATGTGTCCCACCTAAACGAAATCGAAACAGATGGCGTTTCCCCTACTTCGCAGGTTAGTGGGAATATTAACGTTTTTCGTAATGACGAAATTAAGCAGTCCTTCACTCAAGAAGAAGCTCTTAGTAATGCTAAGAGAAAATATAAAGGATATTTCGCTACTAACGCCGTGTTATGAAATACTCTGACAATTTAAACGAACTATCCCTGATTGAAGCAATTAATGGAATCAAAGAAAAACAATTCTCCGCAAAAGAAGTGTTTTCGGCATGCAAAAAACAGATTAATGAAATTGACGGTAAGGTAAGGGCATTCATTACTGTCGTAAAAGACAACGCGAACGGAATACCTGTCGCCGTTAAGGATAACTTCAATACAAAAGACATCCTAACAACCGCATCGTCAAACATCCTGAAAGATTATCTCCCGCTATACAATGCCACCGTTTACCAGAAATTGCTTGACGGCGGATTTTCTCTTTTGGGAAAAACCAATATGGACTCATTCGCTCACGGGTCGTCTACGGAAACGTCCGATTTTTTCACAACAAGAAACCCATGGGATTTAAACCGCCTTCCGGGCGGTTCCAGTGGCGGTTCGGCGGCGGCAGTGATTTCTAATGAAACAATTTTTGCCATCGGTTCGGAGACTGCCGGATCTATCCGCCAGCCAGCAAGTTGGTGTGGCGTTGTAGGATTTAAACCAACATACGGAAGGATAAGCCGTTATGGGCTAATCGCTATGGCAAGTTCCACCGATTGCCCGGGACCAATAACAAAAACCGTTGACGATGCCGAGTATATATACAAGCTCCTCGCCGGAAAAGACGAAATGGATGCAACGTCTGTCGATAGGCCATTAGTTGACAGTAATACTCTCCCGCTGAATAAAATTACCATTGGAATTCCCAAAGAATATTTGAGCGTCGCTGAACCGGAGGTCGCAAAAACAATAAAAAAAGCGGCCGAAGTATTCGCAAAAGCCGGATGTAATGTAGTGGAAATTTCACTATTCGATCCGCGGTACGCTATTTCCGTATATACTATCCTCCAACGATCAGAAGTGTCATCAAACTTAGCGCGATTTGACGGTATTCGTTACGGTATGGCGCGCGAGGCATTCAATGAAGAAAATCGTCGACGAATTATTTTGGGAACTTATGCTTTGTCGGCAGGATATTACGATGCATATTACAAAAAAGCGCAACAGGTAAGAACGGTTATCTGCCGTGATTTTGATAGCGTTTTTGGTAAAATCGACGCGATTGTCAGTCCCGTATCGCCTTCTATCGCTAAAAAAATTGGCGCAACGAAAAACGATCCGATGTTCGGCGAGAGAGAAGATGTGCTAGTAGAGCCGTCCGCGATTGCCGGCCTACCGGCAATATCCTTGCCGTGCGGGTTTGTAGATAAAATGCCAGTCGGGATGCAGATTATTGCCAATAAGTGGCGTGAAGATATTATTTTTACTTTAGCTAAATATTTTGAAAAAGAAACCGAATATCACAACCAACGACCAATCCTATAATCATGAATAAATATCAACCAGTAATCGGGTTAGAAGTTCACGTGGAATTAATAACGAATAGCAAGATGTTTTGTGGTTGCGATGCCAATCATTTTGAGATTGAACCCAATACTCATACTTGTCCGGTTTGCCTGGGACTACCAGGCGCCCTTCCGGTTCCTAATCGAAAAGCAGTTGATTGGACGATTCTTCTTGGACTAGCATTGAATTGCAAGATAAACAAAGAGTCACATTTTGATCGAAAAAATTATTTTTATCCCGATCTTCCCAAGGGATACCAAATCACTCAATTTAATCAGCCGTTATGCGTTAACGGTCATATTCAATTAGCAAACGGCAAGATAATCCGTATTCGAGAAATTCATATCGAGGAAGACACCGGTAAACTAATTCACGGCGAAGTTGACGGCCAAAAAGTAACCTTGATTGATTTTGACCGCAGTGGCGTACCGTTAGCAGAAATTGTTACCGAGCCGGATTTTAATGACTCCGGGGAAGTTGATGAGTATCTGAAAACGCTCCAGCGGATAATCCGTTACTTAAAAATATCCAATGCCGATATGGAAAAAGGAAGCATGCGATTAGAACCGTCGATCTCTTTAAGGCCAGATGGACAAAAGAAATTGACGGATTACCGCGTTGAGATAAAAAACATCAATTCATTTCATTTCGTTAAAAAAGCAATCGAGTTCGAAATAAGGCGCCAAACCGAGTTGTTGGAAAAAGGAGAAACGCCGAAACAAGAAACCCGTGGCTGGAGCGAAACGAAGGGCGTTACGGTTTTACAACGAGAAAAAGAGGAAGCCCACGATTACCGCTATTTCCCTGAACCGGATATTCCCCCAATGACATTTTCCGATGAAATGATATCGGAGATTAAAAAACAAATACCGGAATTGACGGAAGCAAAAATTAAACGGCTTATTTCCCAATATGGCCTTTCTTCTTATCAAGCCAAGTTAATTAGTGAAACAAAAGAGTTGGCAAATTTCTTTGAAGAGACTACTAAGATTGCTACCGACATTAAGCCAGTCCAGATTGCCAACTGGATAATCAACGACAAGCCGGATATCAGCGCAATACACGGGAAAAGTTTTATTAGCGCCAAATTATTGTCGCAGCAAATAGTTACTGTTGATGAAAAAAAACTGGACGAAGTAATTGATCAAGTAATCAAAGAAAATCAGGACGCCGTAGCGTCTTATCATAAGGGAAAAATAAATGTTATCGGCTTTTTAATCGGCCAAGTCGTAAAACTGACCGATCCCAAAATCGATCGCCAATTGGTAACCGCCAAGATTCTTGAGAAGTTATCTCGTTAGCGCGTAATCTATAAGTTCTCTATAAAACAAAATGCGACGCCCAATGGTATCGCATTTTTCAGTTCTCCCTGCCTTGCCGGCAGGCAGGAGTTCACGCTTCTCAATGAAATAAATTATCTTGTTTGAAAACTGGTTATCGGGGGGCTTCCATATCCTCGGATTCAACCAAGACCTCGCTTAGTTCGTCAAGATGCTCTAAAACAATCCCCGCTCCCCTTACCACTGCTGTTAAGGGATCGTCGACAATATGCACCGGAATTTTTGTTTCTTTTTCGATTACTTCATCTAACCCCTTGAGAAGGGAGCCGCCGCCGGATAAAAAGATGCCACGAGTCATCACGTCGGCCAACAACTCTGGTGGCGTTGCTTCAACGGTTGATTTAATCGCCATTACGATCTGATGAACAGATTTTTCGATTGCCTGGCGGATATCATCGTCAGAAACAATTATTTCCTCCGGCAAACCAGTTATTAAATTTCTTCCGCGCATCGGCATTTCCCGTTTCTCTTTTAGGGGAGCAACCGATCCAATATTTATCTTGATATCTTCGGCAGTTCTCTCGCCAATCAATAATTTGTATTCTTCTTGGGCAAATTTAATAATATCTTCATTTAATCTGTCGCCAGCAATTCGTAAGCTTTTTGAAACAACAATCCCCCCCAAAGAGATAACTGCCACTTCCGCGGTTCCTCCGCCAATATCAACAATAAAGTTACCGCCAGCATCCTGGACTGGAAGCTGGGCGCCGATTGCCGCCGCCATTGGTTCTTCAATTAAGAACACGGCGCGCGCGCCGGCATTTCGCGCCGCATCTTGAACTGCTCTTCGCTCAACATCGGTTACCCCGCACGGTATACCGATAATCACCCGCGGACGAAGCCCAAGAAAAAAATGCCGTCGACTTGATTTTTCGATAAAATAACGAAGCATCTGCTCGGTAACATCAAAATCGGAAACAACCCCGGAAACCAACGGCCGAGTGGCAACAATATGGGCTGGCGTTCTTCCCACCATCTTTTTTGCGTCTTCGCCAATCGCCAAAATCTGGCCGGTTTTTTGGTTAACCGCCACCACCGATGGCTCGCATATTATCACTCCCCGTCCCCTTAAATAAACTAAAGAATTAGCCGTTCCCAGATCGATGGCAATATCTTCAGAAAATAATTTTAAAATACCGTCCCATAATTTAATCATGGATTTCTTTCGTTATGAAATTTGGCAATTCGTCTATTTTTATTAATTTAACATCTTGATTATCGCGTCGCTTTACTTCAACCGCATTTTCTTTCAAGCTTTTTTCACTAACAACAAACCGCCAAGGAATCCCAATTAAATCAGCTTCGGTAAATTTTTCACCAGCGCCCTTATTGCGATCGTCGTATAGTACCTCCACGTTCTGTTTAACTAAATCTTCGTGTATTTTTTCGCTAACTTTTCTAACCTCTTCTTTTTCACCAATATTAAGAAGATGGATTAAAAACGGCGCTACCGAGTCGGGCCAGATAATTCCCCGATCATCATGAAACACTTCAACGATTGTTCCAATTTGACGGCTTAAGCCGATACCATAACAACCCATTTCTACCAAATGGCTCTTTCCCAGCTTGTCGGTATAAGACAAATCAAATGGAGCAGAATATTTGGTTCGTAACTTGAATATATTTCCAACTTCAACGGCTTTTTCTGTTATAAATTTATCCCCACCGCAATTTAAGCAATTCGGTGTTTCTGCTTTAATCTCCTCGTTAATCGCCTGACCGCATTTTTCGCAAATATGAATCGTGTCTTCGCCAGCCTCGGTTATTGTTTGAAATTCATGCGAATATTTAGAAAACGTTCCTCCAGAGGCATAGGTAATATATGTTTTATCCCCGATTCCGGTTCTTTTAAATATTTTTACATAATCGGCCTTAACTTTGTCGTAATAATCATTCAAATCTTCCTCGTCGGTATGGAATGAATACAAATCTTTCATCAAAAACTCCCGTCCTCGTAATAGCCCCGACTTGGCTCGTTTTTCTTTACGAAATTTATTCTGGATCTGAAAAAGATATAAGGGTAAGTCCTGATAACTCTGGACAAAACCCTTAACCAAAGGAACAACGATTTCTTCGTGAGTAGGTCCTAAGGCAAACTCCCGATCGCCTTCTTCAATTTTAAAGATATCCTCGTACGAATCCCAACGCCCAGTTTTTTGCCATAATTCTTTGGGATGCATCGCCGGCATTAATACCTCCTGACCGCCTAAGCTAAACATCTCATCTTTGATAATTCTGCTTATTTTATCAAGAACACGACAGCCAAGGGGCTGGTAGTTGTATATCCCCGCAGAGACTCTTTCGATAAAACCAGCCCGAATCAAAAGCTGGGCGTTAATGCTCTTTTCTTCCTCTTTGATGTCTTTGTATGTTTTGTAGAATAAAAAGGATTGTCTCATATTAACTCTAATAAATTAAAACAATTTTACGATATCTTTAATGGTGACAAGCGCCATAAGAACCAATAAAACGATAAAAAACACTCCTTCGATCTTCTCTTCGATTTTTTGATTGATGGCTCTACCGCGTATCTTCTCAATCAAAAGAAATACCACCCGGCCACCGTCAGTAACGGGAATCGGCAGTAAATTAAATACCGCCAAATACAA